>CAXMNO010000495.1:0-7388 GCA_964194655.1 uncultured Acidimicrobiia bacterium | reverse complement strand
CTCCACCTGACGAGAGAGCTGGGAAAGGGCCAGCACGGGAACGTTCAAGTCCTTGGCAATGGACTTCAGGCCGCGTGTGATTTCCGAAACTTCCTGAACGCGGTTTTCACTCCGCCGACCCGCGGGCGCCTGCATAAGCTGGAGATAGTCGATCACAATCATGGAAAGACCATGCTGACGCTTAAGACGTCTGGCCCTGGTCCGTATCTGTGATACGGAAATGCTAGGCGTGTCATCCAAGAAAAGCTGCAGGTCGTAGAGCTCGCGGCTAGCCTCGAAAATGGCATCGAAATCTTCGTTGGAAAGCTCACCCTTACGCATGGCATCCGAGCGCACTTTCGACCGCTCCGACACGATTCGGGTCGCGAGCTGTTCGGCTGACATTTCAAGTGAGAAAAACGCAACAATTTGAGGTCTTTTAACGATATTGCCCTCTTGATCACGTTCTTCGCGAGGAGTCGTGGCAGCGTTGTAGGCGATATTTGTCGCGAGCGACGATTTACCCATAGAAGGGCGCCCGGCCAGGATGAGGAGGTCGGAATTATGAAGGCCACCAAGTAGTTTATCCAAAGCGGTCAGGCCACTGGGCACACCTGCAATCCCGCCCTCGCGGCGCATGGCAGCCTCGGTCATATTGACCGATTCGATAACCGCTTGGCGAAACGCTTTCAGTCCACCTTCGATTTCGCCTTCTTCTGCGAGGTTGTAGAGCCGCTCCTCCGCACTCTCGATCTGATTGCGGGCGTCGCTCTCCAGGTCGTGCTCAAAGGCTTCGTTGACCACATCCTCGCCAAGTGAAATCAATTCGCGGCGAAGGTGAAGGTCGTGGATTGTCCGCCCATAGTCCGCCGCATTGATAATCGTGACGTAGGAGGCTTGGAGTTTCGCCAAATATTGAGCGCCGCCAACCTCGACCAAGGCATCTTCTTGTTCGAAAAGGTTCTTTAGCTGGATGGCGTTCGCGATCTGCCCGCGTTCAATGAGAATACCGCAGGATTCAAATATTCGACCGTGAAGCGGGTCTGCGAAATGCCCGGGCAGTAGAAACTCAGACACACGTTCATATGCAGCGTTATTCGCAAGAATTGCCCCCAGCAATGCTTGCTCCGCCTCTAAGTTCATAGGTGGGTTGCGGGAGAGCAAGTCCTCTTGCTCCGACTCCCGCAACGCCGAAATTATCCGATTCGCCCCCGATTCCATTCCCGGACAATAGCAGATATTAATAAAATGCGACCAACCTATTAGTGACCTGCAACCAGCTGTATTATGAGGATCACGGGGATAACTTTTTTTCCTTCACGCGCTTTTCCAGTGCTCTTCTTCTGCAAGTGCTTTGATCTGCAGCCGCTTTTCGCCTTTGTACATGTAGTCGCGGCAGATTGGGACAATGTCGCGGCTTTTTGCGAGTTGAAGCTGGAACACCATCAATCCATCAGAGCGGAAACAAACTTCACTGCTTGTTAGGTAAAACTCCCACATACGGCAGAAACGCTCGTCGAAGAGGGCACGAGCCTCGTCGTGCTTTGCCTCGAAGCGCTCGCGCCATTGTCTGAGTGTTTCAGCGTAGTGAATACGAAGAATCTCCAGATCCGTGACGAAAAGGCCTGACTTCTCGACTGCTGCCAGGACCTCCGAGAGCGAGGGTAGATAACCGCCTGGGAAAACGTATTTCGTAATCCAGGGATTTGTGGGCGTCGGTGGTTCTGCATGCCCAATGGAGTGAAGAAGCATAACACCGTCGTCGTTTAACAAGTCATGCGCCTTTCGGAAAAACGCTTTGTAGTGGGCTGGGCCGACGTGCTCGAACATCCCAACAGAGATGATCCGATCATATTCGCCCTCGCAAAGGCGATAGTCTTCCAGCTTGAACCGAGCCTGCCTTTCCAAACCGGCTTTGCGCGCGCGTTCGTTCGAAATTGCGTGCTGTTCGGTGGAAAGTGTGAGGCCTGTGACGTCCGCATCGGCAATCCTGGCCATATAAAGGCCAAGTCCGCCCCAGCCCGATCCGATATCAAGAACCCTCAAATCCGGGCGATCCAACAGAAGTTTGGCCGCAATATGGTTCTTTTTGTCGAGCTGGGCTTCTTCTAGTGATTGATCTGCGTTCCTGAAGTAAGCGCAAGAGTATTGCCGATCCGAATCAAGGAAAAGATCATAGAGCTTCCCTGAGAGATCGTAGTGATGTGCAACATTGCGTCGGGCCCGCTTAACGGGATTCAACGCGTTAAGGTAACGCCATACCCGCGCTATGGTTTCTAACTTTGACCATAGTGGGTGCGTTTCCAGAAAGCGGCGGGTCTCGACACAGATTGTTAGGAAATCGAGAAGGCATCCCTCCTCGATAGTAAGGTGGCCATCGGTAAAGGCTTCACCTATCCCAAGCTTGGGGTTGAAAAAAATCTTCACGCCACTCCAGCGGCTATGAAGTCTAATGAGAACCTGCGGACCACTTTGATCCCCAAATCGATATTCACGGTTTTTATAGTCGATAAGTCTGAGATCGCCTTTTTTGACGACAAGTCGGAACATGAGATTGGCCAGCATGCTCGCCTCCTCAAGCAAACCGCCCCCCACAGCACTTTTAATGCAACCCGAGAATGTAGAGGGGCTTTTCTATCCCTCATCGCCGCAAGCTTAGCCAATATTGGCGAGCTTTGTCTAGGCCCTCGAATTCATCTCGAGAAAATAGCCGTTTATTCCAATATTAGAAGGAACTGCTAAGTGGTCATAAGAGAAACGGCCCCTTCTCGAGAAGGAGCCGTTTTCATAGCTGTGCCGAAATGGCTTAAACGGACGGAGGAGCTTCTTAGGTCTCTTCTTTGCCGCCGGTCTCTGTTTCGCTTTCGGAAACTTCTTCCTCGGCTTCTTCTTCCTCGACAGCGGCGATAACCGCAGCGACTTCAGCTTCTGCTGCGAGTTCCGCTTCCTCAAGGTCGCGTTCCGTCACAGCACGGCCTGCTTCAGATTGCTTTTGCGCTTCTTCTTCAGAACGCGCGACGTTCACGGTAATGCTAACCGCAACTTCGGGGTGAAGCTGAAGCTTTACTTCATGAATGCCAAGAGCCTTAATCACGCTGACAAGGCTGACTTGATGCCGCTCGATCGTGAAACCACCCTCGACAACGCCTTCGGCGACATCACGTGCATTCACAGAGCCATAAAGCTGCCCGCTTTCGCCGGCCTGCCGGATGACGATGATGCCAAAGCCCTCAAGCTTCTTGGCAACAGCCTCGGCTTCCTTGCGCCGTTCGAGGTTCGAGGCCTCGATTTGGGCCCGCTGGCTCTCGAATACGGCCAGGTTCTCCTTCGTCGCGCGCATGGCCTTGCGCTGAGGTAGAAGATAGTTGCGTGCATAGCCGGGGCGCACGGAGACGACATCTCCGATTTGACCCAGCCGCTCAATACGTTCCAATAAGATGATATTCATGGCTGATGCCTCCCTTGCCGCGATTACTTCAAGACGTAGGGAAGCAGGGCCAGGTAGCGCGCGCGCTTAATAGCCTTGGCGAGCAACCGCTGCTTCTTAGATGAAACGGCCGTGATACGGCTCGGCACGATTTTTCCGCGCTCTGAAGTAAAGCGCAGCAAGGTTTTCACGTCCTTGTAGTCGATCTGCGGTGCGTTTGGCCCTGTAAAGGGGCAGGTCTTCCGCCGCCGGAAGAAAGGCCGACGAACGCCGCTGCCGCCGGAAACGATACGAACAGTCATAGTTGTCTTCCTTTCACCTACTGAGCCGGAGCTTTGTCATCGAATTTGCGATTGCCGGAGAAGCCGCCACCCGAATGCCCGCCGCCAGAGTGACCGCCACCAGAGTGACCGCCGCCGTCGCCAAAGCGCCCACGGCGTCCGCCACGGTCATCGCGTCCGCCACGGTCTTTATTCTGCAGGATCGCGGAAGGTTGGGGATCGAGCTCATCCACCCGCACAGACATGTAGCGCAACACGTCCTCATTGAGGCGCATGTGCCGTTCCATCTCAAGCAAGGCCGGTGAAGGGGCCTCGATCTTGAGCATGACATAGTGCCCTTTCCGGTTTTTCTTGATTTTATAAGCAAGGGTTCTTAGGCCCCACTGCTCTTTAGCGGCAACCTCGCCACCATTTTCCTTCAAGATTCCGGAGAACTGCTCAGTCAGCGTTTCGACTTGGGTGGACGTAATGTCCTGACGTGCAATAAATATGCACTCGTAAAAAGCCATCTCGTGTTACTCCCTATGGCTAATGATGAGCCGGAGCTGAAAACATCTTCAAGTTCGTGACCATTAAGGTCCACACACTCTTAAAAAGTCTTCAGCTAATCGACCCTAACCAACCGGTCTTTGGCCTGTTGGTAAGGAGTTATGTCACCACGCGCTTTGGGGCGCGGGCGGGCGGACTATACTGAATAGTTTTGATGTTGCAAGTGGGTTTGGGATTCTTTTCCGAGCAGCAAGGGGCTTTTCAGGCTTTCACCAAAAGGCTAATTGAAGCAGCCCCTGTTGGCGAGGCAAAAAACCGTTTAACCGATATCGGTCGGTGGTATTGAAGGAGGATAAGATGCGCCGTGCATTCGTATTTCCAGGCCAGGGATCTCAAGGCGTTGGGATGGGCCGGGCGCTTGCCGAGGCGTTCGGTGGTGCAAGAGAAGTCTTCGAAGAAATCGATGATGCTCTCGGCCAGAAGCTAAGCCAGCTTATGTTTGAAGGTCCGGGCGAGACCTTGACCCTCACTGAGAATGCCCAGCCAGCCTTGATGGCTGTCTCCTTGGCAACTGTTCGGGTGCTTGAGGCGGAGGGCGGTATCCGCCTATCGGATAAAGGCAGTTTTGTTGCAGGTCACTCTCTTGGTGAATATTCAGCACTTGCCGCAGCCTCGTCGCTCGACATTGCTGAAGCTGCCCGGCTTTTAAAGCTGCGGGGCCAAGCCATGCAGGAAGCCGTGCCAGTTGGAGAAGGCGCGATGGCGGCACTCCTCGGGCTTGATTTGGATATTGTGCGATCGATAGCCGAAGAGGCTGCGGGTGACGGTGACGTTTGTGCGCCGGCTAACGATAATGCGACGGGGCAGGTGGTTGTCAGCGGCTCGAAGGCGGCGGTAGAGCGCGCTATTGCGCTTGCGAAAGACCAAGGGGCGAAGCGCGCAGTGATGTTGGATGTTTCCGCACCCTTCCACTGCGCCTTGATGGCACCAGCAGCCGACCAGATGGCCGAAGCGCTGGCAGGCGCTAATTTGCGCACACCAATCCTGCCTCTAGTCTCTAATGTCAAAGCTTCAGCGGTAACAGACCCTGAGGAAATTCGCCGTTTTTTGGTCGAACAAGTCACTGGTATGGTCCGCTGGCGGGAATCGGTGCTTTATTTGAAGGCTGAAGGTGTGGAAGAGCTGGTTGAACTTGGTAGCGGCAAGGTCCTCTCCGGTTTGACCCGGCGCATAGACAGAGATATGACATCCCGCAATGCCGGAACGCCTCAAGAAATAGAAGCCTTGATTGCGGCATTTTGAGTTTCGGCACGGCCCCCAGTTGGTCGGCTCGTACTTTGGAAAAAGGGGACATTGATGTTCGATTTAAGCGGCAAGTGCGCTTTGGTAACCGGGGCATCGGGCGGAATCGGCGGCGAGATCGCGCGTGTGCTTCATGCCCAAGGGGCCTCGGTCGGACTTTCGGGCACGAGGCGCGAAGCTCTCGAGTCTCTCGCAAATGACCTAGGCGAGCGCACGGCCATTCTGCCCTGTAACCTCGCAGACTCCGGGTCGACGGCTGCCTTGTTGGGAGAAGCCGAAGCAGCGCTGGGTCAGGTTGATATCCTCGTAAATAATGCCGGCCTTACGCGTGACGGATTAGCGATGCGCATGAAGGACGAGGATTGGGATAGCGTGTTGCACGTCAATTTGACGTCGGCTTTTCAGTTAAGCCGCTCCGCATTGCGCGGTATGATGAAGCGCCGCTGGGGCCGGATTATCGGTATTACTTCTGTGGTGGGCGTTACAGGTAACCCTGGACAAGCAAATTATGCAGCCTCTAAAGCTGGCATGATCGGTATGACGAAGTCCTTGGCGCAGGAAGTGGGTTCGCGCGGAATTACGGTGAACTGCTTGGCGCCAGGTTTCATAGAAACAGCCATGACGGATGCGCTAAACGAGGGTTATAAGGAGAAGCTGCTTGCAAACGTTCCCGCAGGCCGTCTTGGCACTGTCAAAGACATCGCCGCGGGGGTTTTGTACTTGGCGAGCGAGGAAGCGGCCTACGTGACGGGGCAGACCTTGCATGTGAATGGCGGAATGGCCATGATATAGCGCCTTTCTCGAAGGGCGGTCTCGGGTATCGGGGGATTCTCACACCTGATTTTAGGTCGTTGGCAAAGCTGGGACAATTGTGTTATGAGGCGGCGCCTTTCTTGGGACGGATCTTGTGGAACAGTCTTTCGATTTACCGGCTATACGGGTTCCGCGGGGCAAGGGTCTTGATTAAAGGTTTGTTCCAATTGGGAAAACAGCGGCCATGGGGCGCGCGGGGTTTCAAGTAACTGAGGGCATCAAAGAATGAGCAATGATATTTCCGATCGTGTAAAGAAAATCGTCGTCGAGCATCTGGGCGTCGAAGAGGATAAAGTTGGTGAAACCGCGAGCTTCATCGACGATTTGGGCGCTGACAGTCTCGATACCGTCGAACTCGTCATGGCCTTTGAGGAAGAGTTTGGCTGCGAGATCCCTGACGACGCCGCTGAAAAAATAGTTACTGTTAAGGACGCTGTTGATTTTATTCAACAAAACGCTTGATTTGATCGGCAGCGGCGCCTGGTCGTTTGAGATGGGCTCGTAAAAGCCTTTTTAAGGTGCCGCATGACCGGCAAGAATAGCCACGCCCCGGTTCTAAAGTTAACCGGGGCGTGATCAAATTAAGAGCGCAAACGATGGATTCTAAGTGGGTAGCGTGAGATGAGACGAGTCGTCATCACCGGCATTGGCTGCATTAACCCGATGGGTCACGATGTCGAAACTGTCTGGTCTGGTTTGAAGGAAGGGGCATCGGGGGTCGGTTTTACTACCATTTTTGACGCCAGCCGCTTTCCCACGAAGATTTCGGCCGAAGTGAAGAACTGGGACATTTCCGATGCGGGCGAGGACGCGGAGACATGGAAGTTTCGTGGTCGACACTCGCGGTTTGCCGCCGGTGCCGCCAAACAAGCGGTCGCTTCGTCGGGACTGGAAGATACGTCCATCGATCCGACGCGCCTTGGCGTGTATCTGGGGTGTGGTGAGGGTAACCAAGATTTCGCCACCTTCACCCAAATGATGACTGCGGCACTTACCGACGATGGAATCGACATCGCCGAGTTCACGAAGAAGGGCCTCGAGATTCTCAACCCCATGGCGGAACTGGAACAGGAGCCGAACATGCCCTGCGGCCATCT
>CAXMNO010000494.1:0-6546 GCA_964194655.1 uncultured Acidimicrobiia bacterium | reverse complement strand
CCCTGGGGGCATGCCCTCAGGGGGGGCGCTTCCCCGTTGGTTTTATAAGGGAGAAAGTTACCATGTGCGGAATTGCAGGATTGATACATCGTGGCTCGACCTCAAATGTGGGCTCCGAGATGACCGCGATGCTGCAGTCCTTGAAACATCGTGGACCTGATTCCACCGGTTTTGCGATCTACGGCGAGCCCAACATCGACGAATACATCATGCGCTTTAAGGTCGCGGAACAAGAGGACCTGGCCAGCGGTTTTAAGATCCATCAGGAGATCAAGGACCGCAAAGCCCTTTTCGATGCCCGTATGGCTGAAAAGGGGGCGGAGGTCATCGACCAGCAAGAAGCAACCTCTTACGCCTTTCGCTACCGCTTCAACTATGGCGGCGAGGTGGAGGCGCTCGCGCGTTACCTGGAAGATGTGGAAGGGGCGGAGATCCTTTCGCTTGGCCACGGGCTTGAATTGATCAAGGACCTTGGCGATGCCAGCGCCGTCTCCGGCCAATATGGCCTTGGTGAATTCAATGGAACCCACGGTATCGGCCATACGCGCATGGCGACCGAATCGGATGTGGATATCCGCTCGGCCCATCCTTACTGGGCCTATCCCTATAACGATATCTCCGTCGTTCATAACGGTCAGCTCACCAACTACTGGCTCATGCGCCGCGAGATGGAACGCAAAGGCCATCGCTTCATGTCCAACTGCGATTCGGAGCTTTTGGCCGTCTATACGGCAGACAACCTGAACAACGGTTTGAGCTTGGAAGAATCGCTCAAGAATTCGATCCAGGAGATCGACGGCGTTTTCACCTATCTCGTTGCCACCCATGACCAATTGGGCATGGCCAAGGACACCATGGCGGCAAAGCCCATGGTTCTCTACGAAAGCGACGATCTGGTGATGCTCGCATCTGAGGAAGTGGCCATTCGCGCGATCATTCCTGAAGAGATCGATACTTATGATCCCTATGATGAGGAGGTACGGGTATGGCAGGTCTAAGCGAATCCGCGCACGACATGGGTATGCATACCGAGCAACTGCGCGGGCGAACCCAGCAAGTCTTTTTCGTACCGGAGGAGGAAGAGAATTTCCTCTATCCCCACGCCTACGAAGTGGACTTCAACAAGCGCGCGGAATTTGACGCCCAAGATCTCGACACCAAGGAGATCAACCTGAAAATCCGCGAGTTGATGAGCGAAGGCCACGGGACCATCGTTCTAAAAAATCCGGGCGCCAAGCATTCGCTCGCCGTTGGGATCTTGAACCGCCTCAACCTCATTATCGAGGGAAGCCTTGGCTATTTCGGCTGCGGGCTGGTCGATGGGCCGAATATCCGTATCGCGGGCCGGGTCGGCTGGTCGTGCGCCGAAAATATGATGGCGGGGACGGTCTTGATCGAAAAGAACGCGGGCTCGACCTTCGGGGCGGCTATTCGCGGTGGTGATCTTGTGTGCAGGGGCTCTGTCGGCTCGCGCACGGGCATCGATCAAAAAGGCGGCACTATCATTGTCGGCGGGGATACGGGGGCCTTTTCCGGCTTCATGATGCAGCGCGGGCGCATGGTTTTCTGTGGAAACGCCGGTAAGAACCTGGGCGATTCCATGTACGACGGCACGATCTATGTGGGCGGCGAGATCCGAGACCTTGGCGTCGATGCAGTCCCGGCGGAGCTAACCGATCTGGATCGCGCTTGGCTGACGCGCAAGCTCACCCAATACGATTTGATACCGGATAAGGGTGTCGATCACTTCACCAAGATCGTCGCTGGTAAGCAGCTATGGAACTACGACAACCTTGAGCCAACTGAGAAGAAGTTGATCCTTTGAGGTTTATCGGAATGAAAGGGTAAGACTGTGGCAAACGGAGAAACGGCCCCCGCGACCCAGCCGGGTTTGAAAAAGCCCAAGCGCGATAGAAGTTCGCTGGGCAAAAGTCAGATCTTCACGCCTGAGGTCATTGATGACATTCACATCAAGTCGGAACTTGGCCGCTATCGCATGCGGGGCTTTTCGCTCTTCAAGAAAATACCGCACTGGGATGAGTTGACGTTCCTGCCTGGGACATTGACCCGTTTTGTGATCGAGGGCTACCGGGAAAAATGCGAGACCAAGACGGTCATCGGGCCCCGCGCAAAGCGCCCGATGGTGCTCGATATCCCTGTCTACATCACGGGCATGAGCTTTGGAGCACTCAGTTATGAGGCAAAGACGGCACTCGCTCGTGGTGCGACCATGGCGGGTTCTGCCACCTGTTCAGGCGAAGGCGGCATGATCCCTGATGAGCGCCGATATTCCCACAAGTGGCTTTATCAGTGCATTCAGTCGCGTTACGGATTCAATCCGCACCATCTGCGATTGGCCGATGGCTGTGAGTTCTTTATCGGCCAAGGCTGTAAGGTTGGGCTCGGCGGGCACTTGATGGGTCAGAAGGTGACCGACCAGGTGGCCGAAATGCGCTCCCTTCCAGCAGGGATCGACCAGCGTTCGCCCGCACGCCACCCCGACTGGCTGGGACCCGATGACCTGGCCCTCAAGATCCAGGAAATCCGCGAGGCAACGGATTGGCAGATCCCCATCCAGCTAAAACTGGGTGCGGCGCGTGTCTTTGACGACGTGCGGATGGCCGTTAAGTGCGATCCTGATTCGATCTATATCGATGGGATGGAAGGCTCGACCGGGGCGGGTCCCCATTTGGCGACAGAGGAAACGGGTGTCCCGGGCATGGCGGCCATTCGCCAAGCGCGCCGGGCGATCGATACGCTTGGCAAGCGTGGCGAAATCTCACTCATCTATGCCGGTGGTATTCGCAATGGCGGTGATGTTGCAAAGGCGCTGGCACTTGGTGCCGATGCGATTGCGATTGGCCATTCAGCCATGATGGCGCTCAACTGCAACAAGGATATCCCCGAGGCTGATTTTGAGGCTGAAATGGGTGTCGAGGCTGGTTTCTGCTATCACTGCCACACCGGGCGGTGCCCCGTCGGTGTAGCGACCCAGGACCCGGTCCTTCGTAAGCGTCTGGACCCCGATAAGGCGGCCGAGCGGGTCTTTAACTTCCTCCACACCTTGACGATGGAAGCCCAGATGATGGCGCGCGCCTGCGGCAAGACGAATATCCACTCGTTAGAGCCGGAGGATTTGGCAGCCCTGACGATGGAGGCTTCAGCCATCGCAGGCGTGCCTTTGGCTGGGACGGACTACACCGTCGGCGTTGATGATTATCATCACCTTTAAGAGCCGAGTTTACTAAGGGAGACTAGCGCCATGGCTGGATCAAGCTATAAAGGCAGCGAAATCAAGGATGTCGATCAATTCCTCAAAGGTGACGGGCTCGATTCCGCACGCGAACAGGAAATCGGACAGCACATCGGGTATCGCTATGATGTGAACCTCGTGCCCGATTACGAGCGCATCACGCCGTATCTTAAAAAGTATATGGAGCTGATGGGCTGGGACGACCTCAATTGGTTGGAGGACGTGCATTTGGGCTACGAAGACGGGCGCCCTGCGGTTTTCGACCGCAATATCAATGGCTGGGTTTCCGTGCCTGAAGATTTGGAGTTGCCGGATAATCAGCAGGACCGCGACATGATGGCCCGAGAGCTGCTCTTGAAGTTCCAAATGTCGAAAAAGCACCCGCTTGTGGAGCTGAATGAGGCTTACGGTAAGGTCAGATAATTTTTTAAGCTGACGGCCTTTTCCGCCTTAAATAGGGAGATTTCAGCCTAAAAGCATGATTTATATGGATGATCTAGCAGGCTGGCAACTAGGTCAGCCTGCCTTTTTTTAGCCAAAATGTGCAATTATTTAAACCTTCGGAGCTGTTCCGTTAAGAAATTCGGACTATATTCCTTTATAGGGAATCCGGAGAACTTATGCCGGAATAGGTTTTTTGGAATTTTGAGACTTATACCAGCGAGGATATAGGACATGGTACGCAGCATCACTGCACTTACCCTAGCCGCTGCGCTTTTCCTGTCGGCTTGCGGCAGCAGCACGGGTGACCGCGCGGCATCGGGCGCCGGTATTGGCGCGACCGCAGGCTTGGTTATTGGCGCCGTAACAGGCCTTTCGGTTTTGGAAGGCGTTTTGATTGGTGCCGCCGCAGGCGGGCTTATCGGCGGCTTGACCGATGAAGAGGTAATCAACCTCGGCGACCCGATTTGGGAAGATGACGATAACACGAGTGCAAATAAATCGGGTGTCACGCGGGTTCAAGCAGGTCTAGCACAGCTTGGCTATAACCCTGGCCCTGTCGATGGGCACATGGGCACACAGACCCGTGAGGCCATTCGCGATTATCAAAGCGACCATGGCCTCCTGGTCGATGGCCGCGCGAGTGAGGCATTGGCCCGCCACATCGACGGCCAACTTACCTGATAAAGCGGTTTTCTTGAGATCTAGAGCGCTTTCAGCAAAAGTGTGTGCGGTTTTGCGCCCGCAAAGCGCGTGACAACAATGACCTAGAGCACGTTTGATGGTTCGGAAATCATTAAACGGGCTCTAGGGGCTTACCGCGATGTGGTAAGCCCCCAAGACTTAGGTGACAGTCCCACTTGGTTTCTGCTATGTGAGCGGCGTGTATGAAAGTGCGCGCTGTTTTTATTGCCGGAAATACCTAAATAAAGGCCTCTATTTAGATAAGCGCCTGCAAACGTGAAAATTACTTTCACGGTAACCTCTCTACCTCAGTCATTTTTTTGTAGGGGGTGGGGGGCGAATTAGGTATGTTCCGTCGCTTTCCAGCTTTGGAAGGTTTTGAAGAGTTCGCCTCAATTGAAGGCGGCTGCGGTGTGAAGGAAGAAAGGCTTAAGCCATGCGCAAGTACTTGGAAATTGACCTAGGCGCGCAGGAAGTCGCAACGACGGAGTTGCATGGCGAGGAACTGGCAATGGCCGGTCGCTATCACATCGCAAAGACCCTGCTTGAAGGCGGCAAAGCAACCGTTGATCCCTTGGGACCGGAAAACCCGCTGATTTTCTCAGCAGGGCCCTTCGCAGGCACGAACCTTTCCAATGCCAACCGGATATCGGTTGGCTGTAAAAGTCCTCTTACCGGCGGTATTAAAGAATCCAACGCGGGCGGTACCTTTGCCGTTGCCATGGGGCACTTGGAAATCGCGGGCTTCACCTTAAACGGTGTTTCGGACGAGTGGGTCGTGATCCGCATCCCGAAAGATGGCCCAATCACTTTCGAATCAGCCGAGCCCTATCTCGGCAAGGGCAATTTCGAGGCAGCAGCCATGCTGCATGAAAAGTATGGCGCCAAGACCTCTATCGCGCTGTGTGGTCCGGTGGGTGAATACCTTGGCCTCGTCGCGGGCATCGCCTTTAGCGATGTGGAAGCGCGCCCTGTGCGCCTTGCTGCGCGTGGCGGCGTTGGCGCCGTCATGGGCTCCAAAAAGGTGAAGGCCATCGTCATCGACAAGTTCAAGATGCCGCCGCTTCACGATCGCGCCAAGGTTATTGGCTTCGTCAAGGAATATGGGAAGAAGCTGCGCGCAGAACCCGCCATTCAGAACCTGACCACCTACGGCACGGCCATGGTGGCGGACCTGATGAACCACGCAGGCGGCTTGCCGGTGCGCAACTTCTCCTCCGGCCAGCTCGTCGATACGCGCCAAGATACCATGAAGATGGGCGGCGATTTCATTCACGAGCAAAACCAGGCCCGCGGCGGCAAGGTCTCCCACGCCTGTATGCCCGGCTGCTTGATCAAGTGCTCCAACGTCTATGTGGATGCGAACGGCAAGGAAGTCGTCTCCCCGTTGGAATACGAGACCATAGGCTTGCTTGGCACCAACTGCGGCATCACCGACCCGGACGAGGTCGCCTACCTGAACGGCATCGCAAATGATCTGGGCGTCGACACCATTGAGGCAGGCGCCATGTTGGCGGTTTTGATGGAAGCGGGGGAGGCCTCATTTGGCGACGTCGATTTCATGGAAAAGGCGCTCGACGATATCCGCCAGGGCAACGAGCGTGGGCGCCTCTTGGCCCAAGGAACCGCACGCGTTGGCGAGCACTACGGCGTTGAGCGCATCCCTGTTATCAAGAAGCAGGCAATCAGCGCCTACGACCCCCGCGTGATCGAGGTGACCGGCATCTCGATGATGACAACGGCCCAAGGTGCCGACCACACGACCGGCAACCTGCCAAGCTATGACTGCAACGGCAAATCGGTGGAGGAACTGGCCGAACAGTCCTTCACTGTGCAGATGAACTGCGCGATTGCCGATTCCATGGGCCTTTGCGTCTTTGGCCGCAGCGTCACCGACCAGCACCGCGCCTTGATCGCGACCGCCGTCAACAACGCCCACGATACGGATATCGACGCCGCCTGGCTCGAACGTAAGGGCCGCGAGACGCTTAGCATGGAATGGGAATTCAACCGCCAGGCTGGCTTCACCCAAGAAGACGACGAACTCCCCGCCTTCTTCACGCAGGAGCCCATTGCCCCCACCAACAAGGCCGCCCGCCTAGAAGCCGAAGAAGTCCGCGGTTATATCCGGGGCATCCACGAGCGGTATTTGGGGCAAGAAACCTAGG
>CAXMNO010000493.1:0-3801 GCA_964194655.1 uncultured Acidimicrobiia bacterium | reverse complement strand
GTCAAAAGGGCGGCTGTGCCAAATAGCGCATTGCGAAGGGCATCTAAAACCTCCCGCGCCTTGGTGCCGGTAAAGCGGCAGCCAACCGCGGTTCCCATCACGACCTGGGCAAAGGCGATCAGCTCTGCCGGTGGGCGGGCCGCCGTCCAGCCGGAAAGGTGAACGATGGCGCTTGCGATCATGGGGCCGACGATGGCAGCGGCTGGAATTCTTGCCAGCCTCGCCAAAAGATACCCGATCACGCCACAAGCTATCAGGATCACCGCATCTGGCAGTGAAAGCGCTGCGTCATTGCTGAAAGGCGAGAGACCTCCGCCCACCGAATTCGGGTAAAGCCAGCGAAAAGCAAAGGGCACAATCAAGACAACGATCAAAATCCGAGCTGCGTGCGAGAGGGAGATCTTGCGCTCATCACCCCCCATGGCACCTCCGACCAGGATCATTTCACTAAGGCCCCCCGGCATGGCGGCAAAGTAGGCCGTGATCCGGTCGTAGCCTGCAAGGCGCCGGAAAACCAGTAAAGCCGCCGCCGCCGACAACGCGATATAGGGAACCAGGAAGGAGAGCGAGAGCGTCCATTCTCCCAAAAGACCCAGCATTTCGGGGGAAAAGGAACTTCCCAGCATGACGCCCAGCACGGCAACCATGACGGTGCGGAACTTCATTGGCAGGCGCACGGGAAGCCCAATGACGGCTGCCAGCGTTGTTGCCAGCATCGAGCCGATCATCCAGGCAAGCGGCAGGCGGAGCCAGGTTGCCAGCGCCCCGCCAACCCCTCCGATAAATAGGGCTAAGCCAACGGCCTTTAAGAAATCACCACGTGCCATGGATCAAATACTAAACATGCTGAGTCAGCCCGCCATCGACCTTGATATTTTGGCCTGTGATGTAACCGGCCCCATCAGAAAGGAGAAAGGCTGTGGTCTTGGCAATTTCCTTGACCGATCCAAGCCTCTTCATGGGAATGCTCTCCGCAACCTCGCGGCCATGGGGCAAGCTATCGATCATGCCAGGAAGAAGCGCATTCATGCGAATACCACTGGTCGCATAGCGATCGGCATAAAGCTTGGTGAAGGCACCCAGCCCCGCGCGGTAGACGCAAGAAGTTGGAAAGACGAGCGATGGCTCAAAGGCAGCAAAGGAGGTGATGTTCACAATCGCGCCCTTACCCTGTGCCTCCATTACCGGGGTCACGCGGCGGCAGGCCCAGAGGACGCTCTTGATAACGAGATCATGTCCCATATCCCAGCTTTCATCCGGGATATCGAGGAGATCGCCCTTCGGCGGCCCACCTGTGTGGTTTACAAGCGCATCAACGCGGCCATAGCTTTCCATGGTAAGCTGGAAAAGGGCATCGATATCCGCTTCCCTCGAAGTATTGCCACGTACGGCGACACCGCCCAACTTGGCTGCCAGCTTCTCGCAGTTCTCAGACGGTGACATGAGGGCAAGCCGGTAGCCTTCGCTCGCCAATTCCCGAGCGATTGCCGCGCCCATGCCACGCCCGGCGCCTGTGATCATCGCAACAGGTCCACCTTCACTCATACCCTATCCTCCTTCTGGCTTTAAGTTCGCTATAAGCCCAGCAGAGCCCGTGCCTCGGTTGGGTTGGCTGGGTGACGATTATATTGACTACAAAGCCCACTCACACGTGCGACCAATTCTGCGTTGCTCGCGGCAAGACGCGTACGGTCAAATCGTATGTTATCTTCCAGACCCGTACGGCAATGCCCGCCAAGCTCTAAGGCCCAGTGATTGACTTCCAGTTGATGACGGGCAAGGCCGGCTGCGGTCCACGTGGCGCCGGGCAGGACCTTTTGAAGCTCTGAAAGTTGAAACTCCAGTATCTCACGCCTGGCTGGAAGGGCGCCTGGAATACCAAACACGAACTGTACGTGCGGCGGGTTCTCAAGCAGGCCATCCTCAACCAGCTTGGCGGCGTTATAGAGCATTGCGAGGTCAAAAACCTCGATCTCCGGCTTGATGCCTTCGCTCTTCATGGTGCTCGCAAGGCTTGCAATGAAGTCCGGCGGGTTTTCGTAGATGAAGGTTGGAAAGTTGACTGACCCGGTGGCGAGTGAGGCCATGTCGGGGCGAAGATGCAGCATCGATCCGCGTGCAGCTTGATCGCGGCCGCGCCCGCCTGTGGAAAACTGTATGATCATCCCCGGACAGTGGCGGCGAATTCCCTCCTGCACCTCGGCAAAGAGCTCAGGATCTGAGGAAGGGTTTTCAGCCTCATCACGCACGTGAATGTGCACCAAAGATGCGCCTGCCTCGAAAGCTTCGTGGGTTGATTCCACCTGTTCAGCGGCAGAAATAGGAAGCGCCGGATTATCCTTCTTGCGCGGCACAGAGCCAGTGATTGCGACGGTGATAATTGCAGGCGTGGTGGTCATTGGGCATCCCGGTTTGAAGAATTCTTGAACGCGATTTTGCGTCGCTAGAGCTTTTTAGGCCAGCACCATTTCCCGCTGTTCGGCCATTCCCATTGCCAGGACCGGCGGGTCGGATTTTTGGCGTGTGATGAAGTCGTCCTTGGAAGCGAGACCGCGCCAATTCATCTGGATCAGGCTTTGGGCGACGGCCCCGCCAAGCGTCTTGCCTGGCCCTAAAATAATAATGCGATCAGGGGCATAGTCCTTAACGCCAACCTGCAGGGCCTTCGTAAAGTCGTAGGGCGCAACCACTTGGTGGCCAAGCGTATAGTCCCAAAGTGCGCTCGTTTTACTGCCCTGGGTCGTCCAGGCTTTGCCGCGCCCATCGATCAAGGGGAGCTTCGGTCTCCAGAAGAGGGCGGCGCTTAATTGCGCCCGCGCCCGCTTCGAAATCGGCTCTTGCAGGGGAGTGTGGAAGGCCGCGTGGTTCAGCAGCCGCAGGGGAAAGCGGTCCTGTTCGCTCGGAAGGCGCTCTTGCAACGCCTTCAACGCGGCCTCATTGCCGCCAAAAAGCAGCAAGCCGCCCAGATCGATAGAGAGATAGAGGTCATGGCCTTCAAGGGCATCGATCTCAAGGATAAGATCTTCCAGGACCGTACGCCTGCCAGGAATCTCCTGCCAATTCTCATCGACCAGGGGATAGACGATTTGACCGCCGATCAAGGCTTCCTGCATGAAGCTTCCCATCCGATTGACGACGTTGAAGCCAGCCTCGGCGCTCAGCACACCAGCACAGGCGAGCGCGATGTACCAGCCCATGGAATTCCCAGTGACCGCCACGATTTCATAACGCTCGCGGTCGATTGAGAGGAAATCCATGAAAGCTGCGGCATATATCAGGGCCGACGCATTGTCGCCACGCGTATGTTCGCGCGGCTGGAAGCTCGCCCGTCCGTCCAAATCGCTCAAGCGTTCTTGGCCCGCCTCATCGCGAAGGGCGTCGTAGGTCGCCATCAGCGCCTTCTTGTCGGCGTGATGGCGGGCTAAATAGCCCAGTTCTTCCCGGTTATAGGTGCCGCGCCCAGGGGCAACGACGAGGACCCGCTGTTTTTCTGTCATGGGGTCCCTCTTAAGCAACGCTTCGTGGCGTGGCGCGCTTGCCTTGGCCTAGCAGATCAAGGGCTGCTTCAATGATTGTTTCCTTACCAGGCAAGGTCGAGGTTGCAGCCCGGCCCAAGGGAATGAAAGAATCATCAGCCGCGATCCGCGAAATCCGTTTCTTTTCATCCCCTTTCTCGGCAAGCAGCGTCATCAGAGCCTCACTCTGCGAGCCGGTCACGCGGCATTCATCGACGATGAGAACCGCATCTGAAGGGGCGATGGCTTCCAGAATTGCGTCCTCGTTTAAGGGGGCGAGCCAGCG
>CAXMNO010000492.1:0-8236 GCA_964194655.1 uncultured Acidimicrobiia bacterium | reverse complement strand
CCACCAGCCAAGCGCAATCCCCTTCCCGGCTTGTGCCGCCTGGAGCAAAATCGGGTAGTTGTTGAAATGGGGTCCTGGGAGGTCCTCTGGTGGATTAACCCCAAGGCCGCGAAACCAACTTTGCCAAGATTCCCAACTCTCCCGCTCGCTATCGAGGTGGAGCAGCCGCTCTTGAAGAAGATCTTCCAATGCAGGGGGACCGTCTCGATTTGCAAAATATCCAGGACGGCAAACCGCGAATATCCTATCCCTAAAAAGCGGCTCGACACGGAACCCCTCACGCGGTTCAGCGCCAAAGACAATTGCCGCCTGCAAGTCAGGATCGCCCCAATCCGGGTCGGCATCGCTGGTCAAAAGGCGGTGGTCTTGGAGTGGATGGTCCGCGTCCAGCTCAGACATCCGGGGCATGAGCCAAAAGGTCGTAAATGCAAGACTTGCCGCAAGCGTGAAACCACCCCGCCCCTCGCCACGCGTCAAAGCCTCAAAAGCTTCGGCCATATGGGAGAAGCCAAGGTGAACGGCGCGATAAAGCTGCTCGCCTGCCCCTGTTAAGCGAATGCCGCGATATTCGCGCGTAAAGAGGAGACATCCCAGTTGATCCTCCAGCAGGCGAATCTGCCGACTAGTGGCAGCCTGGCTAACTGAAAGCTCCCTTGCCGCCCGCGTGAAGGATAAATGACGGGCAACGGCCTCAAAAGTCATCAAACGTGCAGGCGGGGGAAGGCGGCGGCGAAGATGTTCCATAACTTCAAGTTATATCATCATGATCTTTTTTGCCATTTACTTATCTGCATGACTTAACTCATAGCTATGTCATTGCTAAAATAGGAGCCACGAGCCACAAGCCGCATTTAGGACTTACCGCCATGCAGATAATGACCGATAGCTTGAACAGCGATTTCTTAGAGAACCTCCAGCGCGTCAGTGGCCCGATCGAGGAAGCGACCGGCCTGCCGAACGAGGCCTATACGTCCAATGCTTACGGCGAATTGGAGCGCCGGGAGCTCTTTGCGAAGACTTGGATGGCGGTGGGTGTTGCCTCATCCATCCCCAAGCCAGGCGATGCGAAGCCAGTGAACATCTTGGGCCAGCCCGTAATGATGCTGCGCGACCGCTCTAACGCAGTGCGGGTCTTCCACAATGTCTGCAGCCATCGCGGCGTCGAATTGGTCACGAAAAGCTGCAATGTCGGCAGTGCGCTGACCTGCCCCTATCACTCCTGGACTTATAGTCTGGATGGCACCCTTCGTGCGACACCCATGATCGGGGGTAGCGGCAAGCACAGCTGCCCGGGGTTCGATAAGAAGAAGCACGGCCTCAAACCTATCCGCTGTGAGGTTTGGGCGGACATCGTCTTCATCAATCTTTCCGGTGATGCGGCTGCATTTTCCGACTTCATCCAGCCGCTTGCCGAGCGTTGGTCGGACTTCGATTTGAGCCTGCTGCGTCATGGCGAGAGCGATTCAAGCCTTCTCTTCGACGTCAACTGCAATTGGAAACTAGCGATCGAGAACTATTGCGAATCCTATCACCTGCCGTGGATTCACCCCGGCTTGAATAGCTATTCGAAGTTAGAGGACCACTATCACATCGAAGATGAAGGGCACTTCTCAGGCCAGGGCACTTTGGTCTATGCGCCCCAGCTTTCTGAAAACGGCGAAACCTTTCCCCGATTTGAGAATTTGCCCGCCAAGTGGAACACAAATGCGGAATATGTGGCACTTTACCCGAACGTCTTAATAGGCATCCACGCCGACCATCTCTTCGTGATCATATTAGAACCAATCGCGATGGACCGAACCCTGGAGCACGTGGAGGCCTATTACCTGCCAGAGGCAGCGACTGGCGAACGTTATGCCGGCCTCCGCGCCATCAACAAAGCCACCTGGCATGAGGTTTTCGCCGAAGATGTTGGCGTGATCGAAGCGATGCAGCGCGGCCGCGCCTCCCCCGCATTTCAAGGCGGCGCCTTCTCACCTGTCATGGACGGCCCAACCTACTGCTTCCACAAATGGGTCGCGAGCACGCTGCGAGACGGATTGGCGAGTGCTTATGTGAAAGCGGCCGAATAGACGGCGATAACAGCGCCCTCCTTGCACGCTATTGACCCCGCCCGGCATAGCAGTGCACCTTTTGCCGGATGCAATATTTATAATAGTGGAGTGCGTGCCATGAAAACGGCGATCTCGGAGCTTCTCGGAATTGAGATTCCTATTATCCAAGCACCGATGGGCGGGGCGGCTGGCCCGGATCTCGCAGCGGCGGTGAGTAACGCGGGGGGCCTCGGCACCTTGCCTTTGTGGCGCGCAGATCATGAGACCTTGCGCCATCAAATTCGCACCACACGCTCGCTGACAGACAAGCCCTTCGCCGTGAACCTGAACATGGAGCTTCCGCAAGAGGAACGGCTTGACGTTTGCCTGGAAGAGAACGTGCCGATTATCTCTTTCTTCTGGCAAGACCCAGGACCGCTTGCCCAGCGCGCCAAGGATGCGGGCGCCCTTGTCATGCACAGCGTTGGAGATGCGGAGGAGGCCAGACGTG
The DNA here is from genome assembly GCA_964194655.1 of uncultured Acidimicrobiia bacterium. Classification (GTDB taxonomy): domain Bacteria; phylum Pseudomonadota; class Alphaproteobacteria; order Kiloniellales; family Kiloniellaceae; genus JAJFGK01. Next base: position 5,692 of record CAXMNO010000492.1, on the reverse strand, counting down.
CCGTTGATCGCGGCGTGGATGTCATCGTCGCCCAAGGGTGGGAGTCTGGTGGTCACGTGCGGGGAAGCGTTGCGACATTCCCCCTCATTCCAGCAGTTGTCGATGCGGTGGGCGACGTGCCTGTTATCGCAGCAGGGGGCATCGCGGACGGACGAGGCTTGGCTGCTGCGCTTGCACTAGGTGCTTCAGGTGTTTGGATCGGAACCCGATTTCTCGCGAGTGAGGAGGCCGCGATCCATCCCGATTATCAGCGGCGCCTGCTCGCCGCCACCGAGAACGATACTATTCATCTGGATAACCTTTTTGACGGTGGTTGGCCCGATGCTCCTCATCGCGTCCTTCGTAATAGCACCGTGGCAAATTGGGAAGCAGCCGGACGGCCAACACCGGGCGAAAGGCCCGGCGAAGGCGAAACGCTCGCCAAGACCAGGTCAGGTGATGAGATTGCGCGTTACCAATCCTTCACACCAAGGGTCGACGTCATCGGCGATATCGAGCCCCTTTCAATGTGGGCAGGGCAGAGTGTTGCTTTGGCCAACAAGATCAAGCCCGCGGCGAAAATCCTCGAAGAGATTTATCACGATGCCGAGGCTATCTTAAGGCGTCTGGCCCAATGAAATCTCAGCCGATATAGAAAAAGGGCCGAAGCAGAGATTCCAATCTGCTTCAGCCCTCTTAGGTTCCAGGGATTAAGTACTGCCCTGGTTTTACGCCTTTAGGCGGCCCGCCTTTCACGAATGACAGGCTTCTTCCAGCGCAGTTTCTCGGCTTCGGGGTCAAGTGGAGTGCCCGCGATCGAGTTGGTGTAGTTGCTGATCAGCTTGATTGAGAGCGCAAGGATGACTTCCAGCGCTTGCTGATCGCTGTACCCGGCATCGAAGAAAGCTTGCAACTCTGCTTCGGATGCCTTGCCGCGATTCACAATCATGGTACGTGTGAATTGACGTAGCGCCTCATGCTTCGGATCGGAAAGTTGACCACCCGAACGCAGTGCCTCGATATCGTTTGCCTCGATACCGACTTTTTCACACAAGATGGTGTGCCAAGGAACACAGTAGTTGCACTCGTTCTCGTAGTTGGCGGTCATGTAGACGACCTGGCGCTCAACCAGCGAGAAGGTGGTCGTATCGAACAGATCCCACATATAGGCATAGCTCGAGATAAGCTGGGGCGAAAGCGCCATGACCTTCTCAACATTGGGGATCATGCCGAAATTCTTGCGCGTGTGCGCAAGCGCTTCCAAGGACCCCTCGGGAGCTGTTTCCTCATCAAGCAAAGGGAAGGTCGTCATACTTTTTACTCCGCAGCAATCATCTTCTTCACGTCAGGCAGGCCAAGCGCGTTACCACCAACGCCCCAGTGACCGTCTTTGACTTCATTGATGATGACCCATGTGACGTCGCGCAGCTTTTCGCTGGTGACTTCAGTGACCACGTCGGTGATCTTGCCGATAAGCTCTTTGGATTGCTCTTGGGTCAGCTCGTCTTCGAAAACTTTAACCTCAATAAGGGGCATCTTCTTCTCCTAATCACTAAAACTGCTGTGCGCCCAAGGGCCGGCACTATAAGTACCGGCCCAGCAAGCGACAATTAGCTGGCAGCGACGGTCCCTAAGTGGCCAAGGCCAAGGGCGTCAACCACACCAGCTTGAACAGGTGCTGTGGCGTCGTTGATGGTATCGGAACCGTAAGCGGCACCAACAACCGTACGTGCGGGGCGCTGACCCTTAGGCGTGCTGATCAAGCCCTCAATGGCAGCGGCAATGTCGTTCGGGTTCGGCGCGTCGGGGCCGGAAAGCATGGCACCGAATTGCTCGAACATCGCACCAGGGATCTGCCCAACTTCGCCATAACCTTCGGCGCGGCCTGCATCGGAAGGCTGCATGCAGCTAGCATACATGTTGGTCGGATAAGCACTCGGCTGAACCAAAGCGACGTCAATACCCAACTGGGAGACTTCGTAGCGAAGGCCATCGGTCAAAGCTTCGACCGCGAACTTGCTGGCGCCATAGATGGAGAAGAAGGGGAAGGTGACGCGGCCGAGGATCGAGCCAACGTTGATCACCAAGCCATCATTTTGACTACGCAAGGTCGGGAGAACCGCACGGGTCACGCGGTGCACGCCAATGACGTTGACGTCGAGCAGTGCAGTTACCTGATCGGCCGTGAAAGCCTCAGACACACCGGCAGACGCGATACCAGCATTGTTGACCAGAACATCGATGCGGCCAGCCTGCTTCACGACTTCGCCAACAGCGTTCTCGACAGAGGCATCGCTGGTGACGTCGAGTTCGACGACCGTGATATTTTTCGCGCGAAGAGCCTCGGCATGCTCGCTGTTCTTGCCCGCAATGTCGCGCATGGAAGCAAAGACATTGTGGCCTGCACGAGCCAGGGTTTCGGCGGTTTCGCGACCAAAGCCGGTGGAAGCACCGGTGATAAGAACTGTTTTGGACATAACGTTTCCTCTTACTGATTTAGACTTGGAAAATAGAGCTTTCAGCCACTTCATGCTGCTTCCGATCGCGCCAAGTTCCGATCAAGGAAATCATGCACAACAGCTGCGATTTCCTCGCAGTGTGTTTCCAACGAGAAGTGACCGGTGTCGAAGAACTGAATTTCAGCGTTCGGCAGGTCGCGCTTGTAAGCCTCCGCACCCGGGGGCAGGAAGAAGGGATCGTGCTGGCCCCATGCGCAAAGCGTCGCGGGCTGATGCTCACGAAAGTAGGATTGGAACGTCGGGTAGAGAGCAACGTTGCTGGCATAATCGAGGAACAGATCCAACTGGATCTCGTCGTTACCAGGACGAGCCATCAAGGCGTTGTCGAGCGTGTAGCCCTCTGGTGCAATCTTGGTGGTGTCTGAAACGCCGTGGGTGTACTGCCACTGGGTCGTCTCGGGCGCCAAGAACGCACGAAGCGCCTCGCGGTTTTCCTTGGTCGACTCTTCCCAGTACTTCCGGATCGGGTTCCAGCCATCGCTAAGACCCTCAACGTAGGCGTTGCCGTTTTGGGAAATGAGAGCGGTCACACGCTCTGGATGGCGAACGGCCAAACGAAGGCCAACCGGTGCACCATAGTCGAACACAAAAACAGCATACTGATCGAGTTTAAGCACCTCGGTAAAGCTATCTATCACATCAGTGAGGCTCTCAAACGTGTACTTGAACTCGTTGTGGTCCGGTGCGCTTGAGAAGCCAAAACCCGGTAGGTCCGGCGCGACCACGTGGTAGCTGTCAGCAAGCTTCGGGATCAGGTCCCGATACATATGACTGGATGTAGGGAAGCCATGCAGCAAAAGCACTGTGGGCGCGTCTTTGGGCCCAGCCTCACGATAAAAGATTTCCATCCCGTTGACATCAACGGTGCGGTAAGAAGTGGCACTCATGGTCACAATCTCCGGCTAAGGCAAATACAAAAGGAAAGTCGACGAGTAACCGTCAAAACGTCTTCCCAACAGTTATTCATTGCGAAGTAACTTGTCAAGTGGGTTGGCAATGGTTATTTTAGAATTAAGGCTGCAGGTAGCGGCCTGGAAAATTTCGCTTAGGGATTCATGGAGTCCACAAAATGGCCGAGAGTATGCGACCAGATCCGTTCTTCCTTGCAGACGACCCAGCGCTTGATCTTTTGAACAGCGTCGCGGCCCCCTGGGGTAAGGGGATCGAGTGGCTTGGCAAGGGTGAGGACTACTTAGGCTGGCTTGAGAAAGCGGGCTTGATCCCGAGCGAAGTGTCGCGAAAGTTTCGGGATAAAAAGTGGGCAAGTGCTCTGGACGAGGTCGCAGCCCAGGCCCGCGATTTGCGTGAATGGTTTCGTACTTTTGTCAAAACGCATGCAGGTCAGCCTCTTGAAGCCACAGCGTTGAGCGACTTAAAGAAGATTAATGCTGTTCTTGAGCGTGGCGGAACTTATCGGCAAATCGAGCTGCGCTCCGCCGATGCGGAGATTCCAAGTGAAGTCATCCAAGATGAACGTGGCCAATCCGCATTTCAATGGCATCGGCATCGCCGCTGGCAATCGCCGGAAGACCTGCTGATTCCGCTTGCAGAGGCGATGGGCGATTTGATCTGTATGGGGAATTTCTCGCGGGTGAAGAACTGCGAAGGTCCGACTTGCACGCTGTGGTTCAACGACATCAGCAAAAACCACACCCGGCGCTGGTGCACCATGGCTGTGTGTGGCAACCGCGCGAAGGCCGCTGCTCATCGGGCAAGAAAGCAAACTGTGCTCGCTGAACAAGGTCTGACCTAGGTCGCACTGTCTTAGTTTCCGTTAAAAGCTAATTGCGTTATGATTTTTGGTGCTTAGTGCTAAGCAACCGGTTGATGTGCGTTTGAAGTCTGGTTCAGTTTCTTTTGGTGGGAAGAGCGGACATAGAGATTTATGGCGCACGAAAATGATGCAGGCTTCCTCTACATCGCCTCCGGACGCCGGAGATTCACTCTTCAAGCCCTACGCTCCGCCAAGACTCTCAAGAACAAATTGCCGCAAGCGCAAATCACGCTTCTGACCGATCATATCCAAGATCTGGGACCTGGCAGTTATGATGTTTTCAGCCAGGTCATCGTGAGTGATGCGCTGATCTCCAGATCGATCCCGGAGAATTTCAGTTGGGGGCACAACATCCTCAAAAAGGTGAAGGCCCTAAAGCAGACCCCTTACGCAAAAACGATTTTCTTGGATTCCGACACGACGATCAGATCGGCGGAAATCGCTGATCTGTTTGGGCATCTGGAAGGCAACGACATTTGCCTCACCCAGGCCAGCGGTAAGACCTCGAGGTCGGCCAAATATCTGGGAAAGGAGATCTATTACACAGGAATCATTGCGTACAAATCAGACAGCGACAAAATCAGATCGCTGTTCGAGCGCTGGATCACCCTGTTTGAGGAAAACATTGCAAAATTTGAGCGCAATGAACTCGATAATCCACTATTCATCGATGGGACCTCCGATGACGATAAAAGATTTCTGCTGCAATGCTGTCAAACAGCACTGACTGAAATCCTCTCCCCCGATGCGAATACCTTCGACGTGCCGCTAAAGGTTTTGGACGCCGAAAAGTGGAACCATCACTCGATCATCTATGCGAAAGACGCCATTGTCGAGGCAAGTCCGCTGCTTAAATTTCGCGATGACATCGAAAATGACCATGGCCATTTGGTCCCCTTCCCCAACACGATCGTGAACACATTTCTAGGCTTATCGAACGATAGCCGCGAAGAGCTAGAAAAACTTATCAGAGCAAAAGCCGAACCCTACAGCGGACATATTTCCGGCCATGGCGGGCTGAGAACGATGTTCGATATTCACGACACGTCGAACTTTGCCATTCGCGAGTTCCAACAGCTCCTGCTGGACAATGTAAATGCCAGTGCGAAGAGATTTTTCCTCGACCGCTCGACCTATTTTACAAAAACGAATGCCAGGCGCGCCGAAGACGGCAAAGTCCATTTTGGGATCAACACCTGGGCTTATGTTTTGGATAGAGGCTCCTACGTCGCGCCCCATCAACACGTCGGCGCGACGCTGAGTGCAACTTACTATCTTTTCGTTTCGCCAGAGATTTACGCCAGTAAATCAGGCGGGAGCATCCAGATCTTCAACCCCAATTCGGCGGAGGGCTTCACCTTCCGCGGCGGGCAAATGACCAGCGTCTATAGTGTTTTCCCGGCACCCGATCAGTTTATCA
>CAXMNO010000491.1:0-10614 GCA_964194655.1 uncultured Acidimicrobiia bacterium | reverse complement strand
CCTAAATCAAACGTAGCGATGCACGGAGGGTTGGCATAGCGGCCATCCGCAAAAATAGAATGGTGGAGGTGAGAGGAGAAATCTCGAACCGGAACCAGCACATCGGGTTGGCCGGCGGCGATGTGCAAAGAGGAATGGTGGAGGTGAGAAGAGCTACTTCGAACCGAAACCCGCACATCGGGTTGGCCGGCGGCGATGTGCAAAGAGTGATGGTGGAGCCGAGGGGAATCGAACCCCTGACCTCTACAATGCCATTGTAGCGCTCTCCCAACTGAGCTACGGCCCCAATTTTTTCTTCCGCGCGTCCGGCTGGGTGTCCTATCCGTGCGGACGCGCGGAACATAGGTACCCCAGTGCTTGAAGGCAAGAGGTTTTAATCATCGAAATGACTATTGAATCGTCAACGAAATAATCTCACTTCAATGCCTCGTATTCGCTCGAACTGCACCTCCGTTCAGCTATCCTTGTCGCCTTCGCCCGCCGCGACCCCGGGGATAGCGTCGTCACCGTCATCGGGTTCGTCATCGGCAACGAGCAGGTTGTCGTCATCCCCATCGGCGACCTTGCTGTCCAAGTCATCATCGACTTCGACTTCCGTCTCGAGCTCTTCACTCGCGACGGGTTTCGCTTTTTTGGGTGCTTTTACTGCCGGTGCTGAACGCGGACGTCTCGCACGAAGCGTAATATCCGGATTAAAGTTCGTCCCGCAGGACGGACAAGCAATCGGATCTTTGCGCATGTCATAGAATTTGGCGCCACAGCTTTGGCAAATACGCTTAATGCCCCATTCGGGTTTGGACACAGGCCTTACCTCCAACAAATCGTCTTTAGGAACAAATCTTATCCGGGGCGCCCTTTGCCATGTTCGGCGGGGCTTTGTCAAAAGTTTATTGCTGTCATTTTGCGAATACGACATGGCTATCGGACTTGCCCAGTCCCCAGGTCTATGAGACACAAAGGCTAAGCGCGGGTTAGAGCCGCAATACCTGGGGGATCGCCGGTAGCGATTTGCCACGGTCGAAAGACGAGAAATTAAAAGGACCATGTAAGTGACGCCGTTAACCTCCCACCCGGTTCGCTCCCTCACCGGCACTGCTGAACTCCCCGGCGATAAATCCATTTCGCACCGCGCGTTGATGTTCGCAAGCCTCGCTGTTGGCGAGACCAATATAAGCGGCCTGCTAGAGGGCGAGGATGTTTTGCGTACGGCTGCGGCCATGCGCGCACTTGGTTGCGAAGTAACGCGCGTTGGCGAGGGGGCATGGAAAGTTCGTGGCCGCGGCATTGGCGGTCTGACAGAGCCCGAAGATGTTCTGGATATGGGAAACTCAGCCACCGCAGCCCGGCTCTTGCTGGGTCTTTTGGCGAGCCACCCAATGGTGAGCGTTATGACGGGCGATGCCTCACTGCGTAGCAGGCCCATGGCACGCGTGACCGGTCCACTCGCAGCTTGTGGCGCACGTTTTGTCACGCGCGAGGGCGGGCGCCTTCCCCTTACCGTGGAAGGGACGGGCGAGGCGCTCCCCCTTGAATACCGGCTACCAGTCGCCTCCGCCCAGGTAAAGTCTGCAGTGTTGCTTGCAGGCCTTAACGCACGCGGCGACACGATCGTCGAAGAGCCGACGCCGACACGCGATCATAGCGAACGCATGCTGCGACACTTCGGCGCTACGCTCCAAATCACCGAATTGGCGGAGGCGGAGGACGGTCTGCCAGCAGGAGCCAGGCGTATTCGCCTAACCGGCCAACCAGAACTGAAGGCAGTAGATATCGTTGTGCCGCGTGACCCCTCGTCCGCCGCCTTTCCGTTGGTGGCCGCAGCCTTGCTGCCAGGATCGGAGGTGACGATGCGGGGCGTTTGTGCCAATCCGACCCGCACCGGCCTTATAACCTGCCTGCAAGAAATGGGTGCCGATCTGACCCTTTCGAATGAGCGGATGGAGGGTGGCGAGCCGGTTTTCGATATCACGATAAGAGGGAGCAATTTAAGAGCAATTGAGGTTCCTGCATCGCGCGCGCCTTCGATGATCGACGAATACCCGATCCTCGCCATGGCGGCCGCTTGCGCGACCGGTAAAAGCGTAATGACCGGCCTCGCCGAACTGCGGGTTAAAGAGAGTGACAGACTGGCCTTAGTGGCCGAAGGCCTGAAGGCCTGCGGCGTGGCGGTTGAAAGCGGGGAAGACTGGCTAGCCGTCGAAGGCGTCGGACATAATGCCCGCCCATCGGGCGGTGCCATGGTTGAAACCGCTCTCGACCACCGGATTGCCATGAGCTTCTTAGTGCTGGGATTGGCTGCGAAGAGGCCCGTCACCGTCTCGGACGCCGAGCCGATCGCCACATCCTTTCCGAATTTCGAAGCTTTGATGACAGGGTTGGGTGCTGATTTTCGAGATGGCGTGGTTGGTGTTGAGGCAGTGGAGTGATGCCTGCCGTCGGTGATTCCATAGTCATCGCTATCGATGGTCCTGTTGCTGCTGGTAAGGGCACTATTGCCCGCAAACTCGCTGTTGAATTGGGATTTGCCTACCTGGATACCGGCTCGCTCTACCGCGCAGTGGCGGCAAAGCTGATCGCCGACGGTGAAGACCCCGAGAAGGGCGATGTGGCCACCCGCTATGCAGCAGAACTCGTTCCGCAAGACTTAGATCGCCAGGATTTGCGCCTCGAACAAGTTGGGCAGGGTGCTTCCATTGTTGCAGCAAATCCAGGGGTGCGTCAGGCCCTTCTGGCCCTCCAGCGCCACTTCGCAGAAGCCCCTCCGGATGGCAAGAAAGGTGCCGTTTTGGATGGCCGCGACATCGGAACGGTTATTTGCCCAGAAGCACCTTTTAAGTTTTTTGTGACCGCAACGGCGGAGGCACGCGCGAAAAGACGGCATAAAGAGTTGCTTGAGCGCGGAGAGGAGTCTATATACGCGCGCGTTTTGCAGGATTTGAGGGAACGTGACGCCCGCGATAGCGCGCGGGCAAACGCACCCTTGAAGGCAGCTCTAAATGCGGTTCAAATCGATACCACTGAAATGGATATCGAAGCGGCTTATGCCACAGTTAGAAAGATCGTGGCAGATCGTCTCGCGAATTGAGCCGATAGTTTTGCATAAATCCTGTGAGACCTGACCAAGCCGGTCCTATCGAAGACCGGTTGACCCTGCGCCCGGGATGGTCCTGGGAAGACCGGCGGAACCAACCGCCCGGCCCGCAAGAGCACTACTGGAAGGAAGCACTTTAAATGGCTGATGCCACAACCCAAACCCCCGATATCGGCAAGGAATCCTTTGCCGCCCTCCTAGACGAATCTCTTGGCCACACCGAAAGCATCGAAGGCAAGGTCCTCAAAGGCACCATTGTCGCGATCGAGGGCGATTCGGCCGTTATCGATGTTGGCCTGAAATCCGAAGGCCGCGTTGCGCTGAAAGAATTCTCCGAAGCTGGTCAGATCCCCGATCTGAAGACCGGCGACGAAGTCGAAGTCTTTTTGGAGCGCATGGAGAACAAGAACGGTGAAACCGTTCTCAGCCGCGATAAAGCCAAGCGCGAAGAAGCTTGGACATCGCTTGAAAAGGCCTTCGAGAAGAACGAGCGCGTTACCGGTATTATTTTTGGCCGCGTGAAGGGTGGCTTTACCGTCGATCTTTCCGGCGCCGTTGCCTTCTTGCCCGGCAGTCAGGTCGATATCCGCCCCGTACGCGACGTTGGCCCCTTGATGGGTTCCCCGCAACCCTTCCAGATTTTGAAGATGGACCGTGCACGCGGCAACATCGTGGTGTCCCGCCGCGCCGTGCTCGAGGAAACCCGCGCCGAACAACGTTCCGAGCTGGTTGCCAACCTCAAGGAAGGTCAGGTCCTGCAAGGCGTGGTCAAGAACATCACCGATTATGGTGCATTCGTGGATCTTGGTGGCGTCGACGGCTTGTTGCACGTAACAGACATCTCCTGGAAGCGCATCAACCATCCAAGTGAAGTGTTGGCCATCGGCCAGCAGCTTGATGTTCAGATCATCCGCTTCAATGCCGAGACCCAGCGCATCAGCCTTGGCATGAAGCAGCTCGAATCCGATCCTTGGGAGGGCGTTGGCTCCAAATTCCCAATCGGCACCAAGTTCATGGGCCGTGTCACGAACATCACCGATTACGGTGCATTCGTTGAGCTGGAGCCAGGCATCGAAGGTCTGGTGCACGTCTCTGAGATGAGCTGGACCAAGAAAAACGTCCACCCGGGCAAGATCGTCTCCACCTCGCAGGAGGTTGAGATCTTGATCCTCGATCTCGATGAGGGCAAGCGGCGCATCAGCCTTGGCCTCAAGCAGTGTGGCGAGAATCCCTGGGAAGGCTTCCTGGCCAACCATCCCACCGGCGTTGAACTCGAGGGTGAGATTCGCAATATCACCGAATTTGGCCTCTTCGTCGGCCTGCCCGGCGAAATCGATGGCATGGTCCACTTCTCCGACCTCTCCTGGGATCTATCGGGTGAAGAGGCGGTTAAGGCGTACAAGAAGGGCGATGTTATCAAGGTCAAGGTCCTTGATATCGACACCGATAAGGAGCGCATCAGCCTCGGCATCAAGCAGCTCACCGGCGATCCTTTCCAGGAGTCGTCGCAGGGCGTGCGCAAAGGCACTGTCATTACCTGCACCGTTCACCAGATCGTCGACAATGGTATCGAAGTTCAGCTCGAAGGTGGGGCCATCGGCTTCATCCGCAAGGCCGAGCTGTCGCGTGATCGCAGCGAGCAAAATCCTGGCCGCTTCGCCGTTGGCGAAAAGATCGATGCCCGCGTGATCTCGATCGATATCAAGACCCGCAAGATTTCTCTCTCCATCAAGCAGCGCGAAATCGCTGAGGAGAAGAAAGCGGTCGCCGAGTATGGCTCCAGCGAATCGGGCGCGAGCCTGGGTGATATTCTAGGCGCCGCCTTCAACAAGGCCGCCGCAGAAAAATCAAGTAACAACGGCGACGACGAGGACGAGCGTGAGGGTGAGGTAGAAGCGGAAGCGGAAGCGAAAGCAGAAGCAGAAGCGGAAGCAGAAGTAAAAGCGGAAGCAGAAGCAGAAGTAGAAGCGGAAGCAGAAGCAGAAGTAGAAGTAGAAGCAGAAGCAGAAGCAGAAGTAGAAGCCAAGCCTGCCAAAAAGAAGGCAACCAAAAAGGCTAAAGCTGAGGAAGCTGCTGAGGAAGAAGCACCTGCGGGTGAAGAGGCAGCGTCTGAGGAAGCAGGCGAGGGCGAAGACGAGAAAGCCTAACGCCTCAAAATGCCAAAAGACTAAAGAGCTGGGCCGCTTCTCATTTCGCAGAAGCGGCCCTTTTCTTTTCAAACTATCTCACCATCCGAAAAAAAACCTTTATTCTGAAGGCCTTATTCTTGACTGGCTGAGAACGCTCTGGCAATTTGAAGAGAGCTGAAGAGAATCTAGAGTAAAAAACAAGCTTCAGCGCGCCTAAAACAATAGAAGGCCGCAGCGAATGCGGCTTGACTGGGAGACAAAACCAAACGCCGAGCGGTAAAAAAATGCTCGCGCGCGAGGGGGAGGTTGGCATGACGAAATCCGAATTGATTCAACGTATCGCGGATTTAAATCCGCATCTCTTTCATCGTGACGTTGAGCGTATCGTCTCGACCATTCTTGAGGAAATTAGCGAAGCGCTCGCAGAAGGTAACCGTGTTGAGCTGAGGGGCTTTGGTGCTTTTTCCGTTAAAGAGCGTGATGCGCGCGTCGGCCGTAACCCGCGTACTGGTGAGGCGGTTCAGGTTGCAGAAAAGCGCGTACCCTTTTTCAAGACTGGCAAGCAGTTACGTGACCGCCTGAATGGCAGTTGAATGGAAGTAAGTTGGTCTGGTTGCACAATTGCTTTTGTGCCACCAGGACCGACCAAGACTTCCCTCTAACAAGGAGCGGAACAGGGTGAAATCCATAATATTCTGGATCATCGCTGTTATATTAGCGGGTTTCGCCGCGGGTTTTGCTGCGTTCAATCAACACCACGCAGTGCTTGACCTATGGCCGCTTGATTTTCATCCAAGCATACCGATCTTCCTTATCGTTTTGGCAGCCTTGGGTATCGGCTTCCTTTTGGGCGGTATGGTCGTTTATTTTCTCGGTGGCGCAAACCGAGCGCTACGCCGCGAAGCTCTTTATCGCAATGAGATGTTAGAGCGCGAGAACTCCACCTTGCGCCATAAAAACGGGCCGTCCCATATCGGTAAAGAGGGAAGCACCTTACCCTCACCGCGTTGAGGGGGCATCCCAAGCCTTCAGCACTTCATTGGCTCCTTCCGGGTTTTCTTATCCCTCAAAAGCCTTTCGTTTCGGCGCCTAGCTGCTTACAAGACGCTATCCTGGGGACCCTCCGGGACAGCGGTTATGAGGAAAGCAGGCGTTCAGCATGCCCGATAGCAAGTCAAACCCGATTCTCCTCGCCCTCGATACCCCCGACACGAAGAGCGCAAAGGCCTTGCGTGAAGAGTTGGAGGGTGTTGTTGGCGGATTTAAGATCGGCAAGGAGTTTTTCACAGGCCAAGGACCACAAGGTGTCCGCGCTGCGCTTGGAGATGCGCCGCTTTTCCTCGATCTGAAGTTCCACGATATCCCTAACACAGTCGCGGGCGCATTGCGTTCGGCTGCACCATTGAGGCCGATGATCGTAAACGTCCACGCCTCAGGGGGCCCTGCAATGATGCGTGCTGCGGGTGAAGCGGCCAGAAAAGCAGCGCGTGACCTCGGCGCACTACCACCGCTCGTCATTGCAGTAACAATCTTGACCAGTCTTGATGATGAAGATTTGAAAGCAGTCGGTTATATTGGGCCGGTTGGCGAGCTGGCAGAGCATTTGGCGCGCCTTGCAGCCGATTGTGGGCTCGACGGCGTCGTCTGTTCGCCGCACGAAATCACGCGGATCAAGAAGGCCTGCGGCTCGAACTTTAAGCTTGTTGTCCCAGGGATCCGCCCGGCCTGGGCTGCGAGCGGGGACCAAAAGCGAATCATGACGCCAGGTGAGGCGATCGAAAAGGGCGCCGACTTCCTTGTTATCGGCAGACCTATTACAGGTGCAAGCAAACCACGCGAGGCCGCTGAAAGAATTTTGGACGAAATTGACGCCGGCCGAGCAGAGAAAACCGTGCAGACTAGGCCGTAGATCCAAAGACGGATAGGGAAGCCAAGATATGTCAGTCGAAGTCAAAATTTGCGGCCTTTCCAGTGAGGAGACCCTCTGCGCTGCGATTTCGGCAGGCGCGGATCTCGTCGGCTTCGTGTTCTATCCACCGAGCCCACGAGCGGTTACGCCTGAAAGAGCAAGGGAACTCGCAAAGCTCGTTCCTTCTAATGTGAAGAAGGTTGGTCTCTTTGTGAATGCATCCGATGATCTCATTCTGGAAGCCACGCGTGAAGCCGGGCTGGATCTCATGCAATTGCAAGGCGACGAGCCTCCAAGCAGGCTCGTGGATCTCAAACAATTAACCGGCCTTCCGGTTATGAAGGCAATAAAGCTGCGCGCGCATGAAGATCTTCGCCTCGCGCGCGACTATTTCAAGGTTGCCGACCGCTTGCTGTTCGATGCAAAGGCCCCACCGGAGCTGAAAGACGCACTGCCAGGCGGCAATGCGCTATCCTTCGACTGGACCATGCTGGAAGGCCACACATGCCCGCTTCCTTGGATGCTGGCCGGTGGTTTGAGGCCAGACAATATCGCCGAGGCCGTGGCCGTGACGAGCACACGGGCACTCGATGTTTCATCAGGCGTTGAGAGCAGTCCAGGGGTCAAGGACACGGCCCTCATTCGCACATTTTTAGAGATCGCCAAAGACCTCTAAAAACCATGCCGGGCATTGCGGATGGCGCGCGAATGAGGCATCCTCCGCCGTCCCCAAAAATGGAGCGATAAGGCAAAATAAAGCGATAGGGAGCTATGGAGAGCCTCAACACCTACCGGGCAGGTCCGGACGAGCGCGGCCATTTCGGCATCTTCGGTGGTCGATATGTCGCTGAAACTCTTATGCCGCTGATATTGGCTGTCGAGCAGGCCTATAAGGACGCCAGGGCGGACCCGAGTTTTCAAGCCGATTATGATTACTACGCCAAGCACTACGTCGGCCGGCCAAGTCCACTTTACTATGCCCAGCGCTTAACCGAAGAGTTTGGCGGCGCTAAAATCTACCTCAAGCGCGATGAGTTGAACCATACAGGTTCACACAAGGCTAATAACGTCCTAGGGCAGATTTTATTGGCACGCCGCATGAGAAAGACGCGCGTGATTGCAGAAACGGGTGCGGGCCAACACGGTGTGGCAACGGCGACCTTCTGTGCGCTCTTCGATATTCCCTGCGTTGTCTATATGGGGCAGACCGATATCGAACGTCAGGCCCCTAACGTCTTTCGCATGAAGCTTTTGGGTGCGGAGGTCCGCAGTGTGACCAGCGGGACAGGCACGCTCAAAGACGCGATGAACGATGCGCTGCGTGACTGGGTCGCTAATGTGGAAAATACCTTCTACATCATAGGCACAGCAGCAGGCCCACACCCCTACCCCGCCATGGTCCGCGATTTCCAATCGATCATCGGACACGAGGTTCGCGAACAGATTATGGAAGCAGAAGGCCGTCTACCAGACACGCTTTGCGCCTGCATTGGTGGTGGTTCCAATGCGATCGGCCTTTTCCATCCTTTCTTGGATGATAAAGAAGTGAAGATTATCGGCGTCGAGGCGGCGGGCCGCGGTATCGAGAGTGGGGAACATGCAGCCTCCCTAACGGGTGGTCGCGCAGGTGTGCTGCACGGCAATCGCACGTACCTCCTGCAGAATGATGACGGCCAGATTAAGGATGCCCATTCGATCTCAGCAGGCCTCGACTATCCTGGCATCGGACCGGAGCATTCTTGGCTGCATGAATCAGGGCGCGCGCAGTACGTCTCGGCAACCGATGAGGAAGCGCTTGACGCCTTCCAGCTTTGCTCACGCGTGGAAGGCATCATTCCAGCCCTCGAGCCAGCCCATGCCTTGGCGTACGTGCGCAAAATCGCCCCGGACCTGCCGCGTGATCATCTTCTTGTTATGAACATGTGCGGACGTGGGGATAAGGACGTCTTTGCCGTTGCCGAGCATTTAGGGGTGAAGTTATGAGCCACGGAGATGGCCAGGACAGCAGGGTCGAGCGGCGATTTGCAGCCCTGAAGTCAGAAGGTCGTGGCGGCTTGGTGACTTTCGTGACGGCAGGTGATCCAGACCCCGAGACTTTTCGCAAAATCCTTTCCGGCCTCCCAAAAGCAGGCGCGGATGTCATTGAGTTGGGAATGCCCTTTTCCGATCCCATGGCCGATGGACCGGCTATCCAAGCCTCTTCATTGCGCGCCTTGAAGGCAGGCATGACGCTTGCGAAAACATTGGAGATGGTCGCCGATTTCCGCAAAGAAGATGACGTGACGCCTGTCATCTTGATGGGCTATTACAATCCCATTTACAGCTACGGCGTGGACGTCTTTCTGCGCGACGCGGCGGCCGCGGGCGTTGACGGCTTCATCATTGTCGACTTGCCGCCGGAGGAAGACGACGAGCTCTGTTTGCCGACCCTAAAAGCTGGTCTCCATTGGATCAGGCTCGCGACACCGACAACCGATGGCGAACGCTTGCCGACCGTTCTTAGCAATACGAACGGCTTTGTCTATTACGTCTCGATCATGGGGATTACCGGAACGCGTTCGGCGACGCGTGAAGCGATTGAGGAAGCCATGAGCCGTCTAAAAGCGCACACCGAGTTACCGGTCGTCGTCGGCTTTGGCATCAATACGCCTGAACAAGCGCGTGAGGTGGCGAGTGTGGCCGATGCGGCCGTGGTTGGCTCGGCCCTCGTCAATCGCGTGGCAGAAAATTTGGCGGAAGACGGACGCCCGCGCGATGGTCTTGCCGGTGAGGTTTTGGGGCTGGTCGCATCGCTTGCGAGCGGCGTCAAGGAGAGTAGGGCCACCAGGGAATAGTCTAAGCCCCAGCGATGTATCCGGCTGTTAAAAGCCGGGAAGAGGACTGCATAGAATGAACTGGATAACGAACTACGTTCGGCCGAAGATCCGCGCCCTTGTGCAAAAACGCGAGGTGCCGGACGATCTTTGGGATAAGTGCCAAAGCTGCGGGCAAATGATTTTCCATCGCGAGCTTGAGAAGAATCTGAGGGTCTGCCCGCATTGCAATCATCATATGCGTATAACTGTGCGCAGACGCCTTGAGCTGCTCTACGATGAAGAGCAATTCCAACTCATCGAACTCCCCAAGACACAGCAGGACCCGCTACGCTTCAAGGATCGCAAGCGCTATAACGACCGCCTGAAGGAAGCGCAGAGCAAGACTAAGGAAAGTGACGCGATCCTCGTTGCCCATGGCAGTATAGGCGGCAATCCTGTCGTCACAGCAGCCTTTAATTTTAGCTTCATGGGCGGCTCCATGGGGATCGCGGTTGGCGAGGGGCTTTTGGCCGCCGCTAGGCTCGCCGTTTTGCAGCAGGCCACCCTGCTCGTCATTCCAGCATCCGGCGGTGCGAGGATGCAAGAAGGCATTTTGTCGTTAATGCAAATGCCGCGTTCGATCGTTGCTGTGGGGATGGTAAAGGAAGCGCGCCTCCCCTACATCGTGCT
>CAXMNO010000490.1:0-2475 GCA_964194655.1 uncultured Acidimicrobiia bacterium | reverse complement strand
ATTCTCTCCCGCTCATTATCGGCGGGAATCCCGATCACCAAGGTGCTATTGGAAGTCGCTTCTCCGGTGCGATCGATGAGGTTCGTATCTCCGCAATCGATCGCTATCAAGGCGAGCGATTCGACCCACCATTGCGGCACGAGACTGATAGAGACACTGATTTGCTGTTGCATCTTGACCGAGACGATGGGCCTTTCGCCCTTGATGCATCAGATCATCGACGCCATGCGATAGGAATTGGCTCGCCAGTATTCAATCCTCAGTAAAAAGCATGGGCGCCTTCTGGTGATGAGAATGGTTCGAGTTTTTCCTTGATGTTTTGGTTGTTTGAATTCAGATTTTCCACTTATTCGTGGGAGGTTTTTATGAGATTCGTGCTTGTGCTTATTTTCTCAATGATTACCACGCAGGCTATGGCGGAAGGGCGTCCCGCTTCTTACAAAGACGATGAAGCAAAGACAGTGGCTATCATGCTTGCATCTGAGGAGCCCTGTGGGATCACAATTTATAGTGAGGGAATGTTCGCTTGGTTTGAGGAAAGAATTCCAGCGGACCAAGCTGTTGAATTTTTGCACAACGTCAATTATTTGACGAGAATAGAGACGTACAAATTGAATGAAGTGGCTGGTGCGCAAAGAGAATTACATTGCCGGGCTGTTTTGGTGCAACTTAAAGAGGCTGGGTGGCTCGCAGAATAACTAACCGTTACAGCTTCGTTTCATTTTCGGGCATTCTTTTTGCTAGTACTAACTGTGCCTTGGGTAGTACGCATCGCAAGTAATATAGAAAAGATCATATTCAATCTGTGAACGTTCTTTTAGCTGTAATAGATCACGACTGCGAGCAAGATCACCAAAACAAGCAGCCCCGAAATCCGGTAGAGCGTGATTGCGCGTTCGACGTCCACGGAGCCGAGGTCGCGCCGTCCATCGCCCATCCAACTATCTTCAACCGTCTCTTCACGGTAGCGACGCGGCCCTGCCAAGGAATAGCCCAGCGCACCGGCAAAGGCTGCTTCCTGCCACCCGGCGTTGGGGGAGCGGTGCTTGGGTGCATCGCGTAGTAAAACAGAAAGAGCCTGTTTCGGATCGGCACCTGGCAGGAAAAGGGCTGCTGCGATGATCAAAAACCCACTCATCCGTGCGGGAAGCCAGTTGGCGGCATCGTCCAGCTTGGCGGCGAACTTTCCAAAGGCCTCATAGCGCACGCACCGGTGGCCGATCATGGAATCGAGCGTGTTGATCATCTTGTAGCCAACCAGGCCCGGTAGCCCTAGAAGCAAAAACCAAAAAAGTGGCGCCACAACCGCATCGGAGAAATTTTCGGCCAGACTTTCCACGGCTGCTCGAGCTATGCCGGGACCGTCGAGTTGGTCGGGGTCGCGCCCAACAATCTTCGCAACAGCAACACGCGCGGCCTGCAGGCTCTCCCGCAGTCCACGCGATACGGCCAGAACATGATCGTGCAGCCCGCGATAGGCGATGAAGATCGAGGCAATGACGGCAAGGAGATATTGTCCACCGGGAAGGCGGCTCGCGAGGTTCTCTATCACCCAGGCGAGCAGGACGCCCAAAACGATCAATGTTATGGAGAGGGCCGCACCGCGCCAAATTAGAGAGCGTCGCCCGCGCACTGGCCGGTTAAGGCGGCGCTCAAGTTCCTCAATAAGTTTGCCTATAGCGGCAACCGGGTGAGGCAAATAGTGGTACAGCCACCGTGGGTCGCCCAAGGCGATATCGATGAGAAAAGCCAATAGCACGACGAAGGCCAATTCGCCTGCGCCATTGCTGGTATATGTTGAACCCCATAACATGGCGCTGGAAGATGATGAGGGTTTCCCTTTTGGTCAATGTGAAAGAGTGGCCGGTCAATACGAAATAGTGGCATGCCAAACGTGAGGACGGTCGGTGACAGACGATTATCCGACGCGTGTGCGGCGTTCAGGTAAAAATTGCCAGAGGTAAAGTAACGGTTCGTCGTACAGTTCGTTCGTTCGTTGACTTTGTGGAGATACGAAAATGAACAAAGTGGGCGTTATGGTGTGCGGGCACGGCAGCCGGGATGAAGATGCCGTGCGGGAGTTCGAAAGTGTCGCAGCCGGCATTCGAGCCCGGTTACCGCAGTACGAGGTCGAAAGCGGCTTTCTTGAATTTGCGACTCCGATAATCCGCGATGGGCTCGACCGCCTGCGCGATGCGGGGCACGACTTGGTTTTGGCTGTCCCTGGAATGCTTTTTGCAGCAGGCCATGCGAAAAACGATATCCCTTCTGTTTTGCGGACCTATGAAGCGCAAAACCCAGGGGTGGAGATCCGCTACGGGCGCGAGCTTGCGATTGATTCCAAGCTGTTAAAGGCGGCAGGCGATCGCATCCAAGAAGCCATCGATAAATCGGGCGACCATATCACGAAGGAAGAGACCCTTTTGATGGTGGTGGGGCGCGGTGCCTCTGACAGCGATGCCAACTCCAACGTCG
>CAXMNO010000489.1:0-2675 GCA_964194655.1 uncultured Acidimicrobiia bacterium | reverse complement strand
CAAAGGCCCCGGGTATCGACCACGACCTTTTCGCCGAGCTTATTCACGTCGATCATTTGAAATTGGCGATGGTCGGTCAAAACCGCGATCACGTCAGCCTTTTCGATTGCAGAGAGCGCGTCCATAAAAAGGGCGCCTGTATGTACCATACTATCGGGAATCTTGGAGATGAAGGGATCGACCGCGATCACGCGTTCGCCGTAGTCCTCAGCCAATCGTTCAGCGATCATGAGCGCCGGGCTTTCGCGAAGATCATCGACATTAGCCTTAAAGGCGAGACCGAGACAGGCGACATGCGCGCTCGAATTTTCATCAAGCAGTGCCCGCCAACCCCAGGACCTGGCTGCAGGATAGAGACGCGCGGATGACGGTTCGCAAGGCTGATCATTTCCCAAACGTCGACGCCCAGCCGGTCGCAGATAATCGAAAGCTCATTAGCCAGAGCGATATTTACATCACGAAAGGTGTTCTCGGACAGCTTGACGATTTCTGCGGTGCGCGCGTTGGTTCGAATACAATCAGCCTCCAAAAACACCGAATAGAGGCTTGCCGCCCTTTCAGCACAGTAGGGCGTGATGCCGCCAACCGTGCGGTCGTTATGGATCAGTTCAGTTAAGATGCGCCCAGGCATAACCCGCTCGGGACAGTAGGCAATCTGTATATTTGCCACAGCGTCGAAACCAGTGTCCCGGCTATCTTGCGGAAACCTCAAATCAGGTCTCAGTTCTGAAAGCTGAAGGGCAAAGCGTTCGGTCATACCCACAGGGACGGTGGACTCAATCATGACCAGATTGCCCTTTTCCAGTAGCGGCGCGATTGCCAGGCCCGCTTGCTCGACATAGCCAACATCTGGAATGTTATCTTCAAGAAGTGGGGTCGGAACGGCGATGATGAAGGCATCCGCCCTTTGCGGCTCACCGTGGGCTGTCAGCTTTCCAGAAGAGACGACCTTATGCACCAAGCCATCCAAATCGGCCTCGACGATATGAACCTTACCCTCTGAAATCGTTGCAACGACATCCGGGTTTTTATCAACGCCGTAAACCCGCAAACCCCGGCTCGCCAAAATGGCAGAGGTGGGGAGGCCAATGTAACCCTGCCCCAGGACGCAAACACTTTTAAGCTCACTTTCCATTGACGATACACTCCGCTATTCTTTTTGCAGCTAGCCCATCGCCGTAAGGATTATGGGCTTGGCTCATGGATTGATAGGCATCTTGATCATCCAACAACCGCTCGGTTTCCCGCACGATCAGATCGCTATCAGTCCCGACCAGGCGTGCGGTCCCGGCCGCGATGCCCTCGGGCCGCTCCGTCGTGTCGCGCATGACGAGGACTGGTTTGCCCAGAGCAGGCGCTTCTTCTTGAACGCCGCCTGAATCCGTTAGGATGATGTGCGCGCGTGCCATCGCCGCGACAAAAGGCACGTAATCCAAGGGGTCGAGCAAGGAGACGTGCTTAAGGCTCGATAGCGCCTTGAAGACAGGTTCACGAACCCGGGGGTTAGGATGAACGGGAAAGGCAATCCGCACATCGGCGCGCGCAGCCAAGCGTTGGAGCGCGAGGCAAATCGCATCCACCCCCTCATCCCAGTTCTCACGCCTGTGACAGGTGACGAGAATGAGGCGTTGGTCAGGGCCGATGTCAGGGATTAGCTTGTCGAGGCTGACACCATTCGTTTTGTGACTTTCAAGATTTTGCTTAACTGCGAGGAGCGCATCGATGACCGTGTTGCCGGTTACAATAATGCTTTCGGCGGCGATGTTTTCCTTAAGAAGATTGTCGCGCGCCTCTTCAGTCGGTGCAAAATGAAGATCGGCAATGGATGAGACCATGCGCCGGTTTATTTCTTCGGGCCAGGGAGAATAGATATTGCCGCTTCTAAGCCCCGCCTCGATATGACCGACTGGAATGTGCCGGTAAAAAGCAGCCAAGGCCGTTGCCATCGTCGTCGTGGTGTCGCCTTGCACCAGAATTCTATCGGGCCCCGCCTCATCAAGCACAAGACCTACCTCTTCCAATACCCTGGTCGTCACCTCGGTCAGCGACTGCGAGGCGCGCATGATGTTCAAGTCGTAGTCAGGCTCAATGCCGGCCACATTCAAGACTTGATCGAGAATGGCGCGATGCTGGGCCGTGACGCAGACCTGGACGGTAACGCCTTTTCTGGCCTTAAGCTCCTGAACTACAGGAAAACACTTTATCGCTTCCGGCCGTGTTCCGAAGACCACAAGAATTCGCATGGCAATCTACCTAATTCCGATAACGTTGTTCATCAAATTAAACGCTTAACCCTCCAGCAAACTTTTCTTCGTTAATCGCCGTCAGCTAACCCAATGTGCCGGTTTCGGTTCGAGGGTTCAGACAAGTTAGAAAGAGTGCCCCCTCCTCCAATGTCTCAGGAACTGCAAGGCCAACCAATTGGGTTCCCACATAAAGTGTCAATTTGTCTATCACCTGCTCGACTTTCTTATAAGCCGCATAGAAAACGAAGGCTCCAATTGTTTCGCTGCAATAGGCCAAAGACAATGCGATATCATCGCCCGTCCCTAAGACGTCCCCATATCCACCTTCCGACATCGCCCGGTTCAACGCTTAGGTGAAGAGCTCAAGATCCACGGTTCGTGCGGGGCCTTCATACCACTTTTTCACATACTTTGCGGAAACTGAGAAAC
>CAXMNO010000488.1:0-1910 GCA_964194655.1 uncultured Acidimicrobiia bacterium | reverse complement strand
ACGAGCATTGAGGGTGGAGGCCTGATCAAGGTGTCGGATGATGGCGTCGTCTCGGAGCGTCTGACTTATTACACGGCTTTGTCAGCCTAAAGGAGATCGATGACCGCTTTGGGTCATAAGCGGACATCAATCGGTACCCTGCATGAGGTCTGCTAGTAGCCAACAGCGGACGTTCACACCATCGCTATTGCTCCTCAGATCCAATCGCATTTTGGCAGATCGCGATGCCGACTGCGCGAGCCGGTCACCGCATCAAAAGCGGAGGCGCAGGGATGGGTAGAATTGTCCTGCCAAACGTGCGAAATCAATACTGAGGGATTTAGGAATGGCGCAACGGCGACAGGAGATCGAGGCGTTCGTGCAGCACCTCATCGTCGAAGTAGAGGCCGCCGAGGCGGCCGGGATGACTGCGCCCCAAGCCATCGCCGATCATTTCAACGCCACGGGCGTCACCACTCGCAAGGGCCGGCACTGGACCGGTGCGAGCGTGGCCAAATTCCTCAGCAGCCCGGGCGCTAAGCGCTACCGCTCGGGTGGGAAAGCGGGGCGCGCGGTAAAGCCGAAGGATAATCCTGACAAGCCATCCAACGCGCTCGATAAAGCACCATTGCGGCGCATTTCGGACATAACCATCGGCCATTATGACCGGGTGGCCGAAGATTATTGGAGCGGCACTCGAAATCACGATGTCGGCCAGAACTATGAGGCGCTCTTGGAAGCGATTGAGGGCGAGCCCCCCTATGCCATCCTTGATTTGGGGTGTGGACCCGGACGAGACTTGCGTTATTTCCGGTTGCTAGGCCATGACGCCACGGGCCTCGACGGATCAATGAAATTCGTCGCCATGGCGCGCCGCTATTCCGGGTGCGAAGTGCTGTACCAGAATTTTCTCGCGATGAATTTGCCGGTGAACCGCTTCGACGGGATTTTCGCAAATGCATCTTTGTTCCACGTGCCAAGCCAGGAGTTGCCCCGTGTGTTAGCGGAACTCGCCCAATCCCTGAAGCCCCGGGGCGTCCTGTTCTGCTCGAACCCGAGAGGAAACAACGAAGAAGGCATCAGCGGCGACCGCTACAGCTGCTTTTTCGATCTTGCCACCTGGGGCGATTACGTCACTGCTGCCGGGTTTATGGAGGTAAGGCATTACTACCGCCCGCCCGGACTCCCGCGCGACAAGCAATCCTGGCTCGCGACCGTCTTGCGCAAAGGTTGAGTATGCTCACTTTTCAGAGATGGCGTCGGCAGGTATGGCGCCAGAACGGCCCAGAACGGCCCAGAACGGCCCAGAACGGTATTGTCACATAAACTGAAGTGGCGCGGTTGGCTTGATCGGTGGCTACCTTCACGAAAAAAACAACGAATAGAGCCTCTGCCTTAGAGTTAAGTGTTTGCCGCTGGAGCGAAATCGCAATTGCACTGTATATTCCAGCGCCTCAAGACGGGCCTGGTAATTTTGCTCCTTTGGGGCGAAGCGCACGCTTCAAAAGCCACTGAGTGAGTCCACCAAAGGAATAGTGGGTGATCGATGCTTTGGAATAGGTGCCCTTGCCCAGGATTTCGTCCGCCGCTAAAAGCGCGCTTTCAACTGCGGGGCCAATACCTTCGCCGAGATCGACCGAGGCTAAGCCCACGCTATCCCCGATCAAAAAGCAATTGTCCTGCTTTATCTCCCCCTCATAAGCATAAAGGAAATAGGGGTGACCCGTTTCCTTCAGATTAGCCGCGGTTTCGGCGTCCAACCGCCCCTCACGCACCAAATCGGTGAGGAAGTCCCGGAAGTGGCTGTGGATATTGGTCCCGGATTTCTTGAAGTAATTACTTTTGCCACCAATGCCGATATTCACGAAACCATCCCCTTTGGGGACATACCATGCATAGCCCTTAAGGCCGCGCTGAAAGAAATATAGATG
>CAXMNO010000487.1:0-5799 GCA_964194655.1 uncultured Acidimicrobiia bacterium | reverse complement strand
TGACTTGGTTCGAGTTTTCTATCTACGCTCATTTGGGAGAGCGGTAATGTTAGTATTTTTCCGGGCGCGCATCTTTTGTTTATTGTCGGGACTGCTCTTTACGTCCTTGCTCGCCTTGCCCGTTTTAGCGGCAGATTCAGTGAGAGTACGTGGCGGCGTTCATAGCGATTTTTCCCGCATTGTCTTCGATTGGCCCGCCGATGTGGGTTATGAAGCGCGCATAGAAAACAACGCCATCGTTATTTCTTTTGATAGAGCTGGAAATTTCAAAGCCAGACACGCATTGAACGTGCTTGGTGATGTGATCGAAGCGCCCATTGTCTCCGAAGATGGCACGAAAATCACCATCCCTTTGTCGCAGCCTTATGAGGTGAAGCATTTCCCTTTAAGCAAGCGCATCGTGGTCGATCTGTTTCCCAAAACATCCCAGCCTTCCAGCATCGCTAATGCCGATCAGCATACGGGCCGACCGAAAAAGGCTCCCGCGCCCGAAACCGCAACGCCGGCCGAAACCGCAACGCAGGCCGAAGAAGTGCAAACCGACGAAGGTGAGGCAAGTGCGAGCCCAGTAAATTTAAGCGAGGCCGAGGCGGCACCAATACCGCCAAATGCCAACGCACCCCTGCCACTTTTCCCCGTGACACCCGATAACGGGGAGGCAAAACAAGTATCTGAAGACCCGTCCCTTGCCGCAGATGTTAATTCGAGCACGGGTGAGGTGCCGGCCGCTTTACCGCAAGCTGAAGTCGTACCCGTTGAACTGGGCCCCGTTGAACTAGGAGAGGTGCCAAGCAGCCCTCATCGATCCGGACCCACACCAAGGCGTGCGAGAGGAAGGTTTGGCTCGCTTGAGATTTTACCTCGCGAGATCGATCTGGATGAGGATGCGCTACCGCTTGGGTCTATTCCCGATGCGCCAATTCCAGTGGCATTGCGTTTTACTTGGCAGAGCCCGCCACCAGCCGCCGCCTTTCGCTATGGCGGGGAGATATGGCTTGTCTTTGACCGGCCGCTGCCCGGTGGTCAGGATCAAGTCTTGGAAGAAGCCGATCTGGGGTTCGATAAAGTTCGTCAGATCACGTCAGCACACGGAACAGCCCTCATATTCAGTGTTTCCAAGCCGCACATTGCAGTCCAACTGCGGCGCGAGGAGCATGGCTGGCTTGCTGATTTTCGTCCACGTTCAGAATTACCGCAAATCAGCTTGGAATCTGAAGTCCTTGCCCTTGGCGACAGAGCGGTCCTGCGTTTCGCCCATAAAGAGGCTGGTCGCATTCATTGGCTTGCCGATGAGGTTCGTGGAGAACGTCTCGCCGTCGTCCCTATTGGTGAGGAAGGCGTCGGCATTAACATCACAAGCACCTACCCACAATTCCAAACCCTTCAAACCCAGCAGGGTTTTGTGCTGCGCCCCATGAGCGAGGGCGTCGAAGTGGCAGTGACACCAAATGGTGCCTTGGTTCGCCATCGCGATGGTTTGATCGTCTCCTCTTCCGAGACACGCGATCTCTTGCCGCGCGATAGCTCTAGAAGGGATATTGGGCGCCGCCTGTTCTTTTTAGGAAAATGGCGCCGTGGTGATAGAGAGGGTTTTGCCGAGAACAAGCACCGCTTAATCCAGGCTGCCATCAAAGCCAGCGAAGATCAGCGAGTTCTCAAGCACTTGGAATTGGCGCGCTTTTATTTCGCGTGGGGGCTTGGAACGGAGACCATCGGACTTCTCGATTTGATTGAGGATGAAGCCCCAGAGCGCGCGAGCGATCCTGAGTTCAGGCTGATGCGCGCGGCTAGTTCCTTTATGATCGAGGATTTTGAAACTGCTGGCCGTTTGCTCGGTGATCCGATTTTGGCCGGTGAGAGTGAAGCTCTTTTGTGGCGTTCAGCCTATTCGGCCGTACTACAGAATTGGCAGGCCGCAGCCTCCGGTTTTGCAGAAACGGATGGTTTGATTGCGAGCTATGCGCCGCGTGTGCGCAACGATTTGCTGATTTGGGCGGCGGAGTCGCGCCTTGGTGTCGGAGATGTCGGCGGAACGAGCGAATATCTGATCGCCCTATCGCGATTTGACATGAACGCATCAGAAGAAGCGCGCGCTAAATACCTAACGGCGCTTCGCTTCTTTATGGGCGGCGAAAGGGAATTGGCCTTCAGGCTTTGGCGTGATCTGGAAGACGATCCGCATCCGGCGTCGCGCGCGCGCGCCAAGCTTGCGCTTCTAGATGCCCAAATGGAAGAGGGGACGCTAGACAACGCAAAAGCGATCGAAATTTTGGAAAAACTCCGCTTTACCTGGCGCGGCGATAACTTCGAACGTGCGCTGATGGTTAGGCTGGCCGGCCTTTATGAGGGAGAGCGTCGCTACCGCGAAGCGCTCACCACTTTGCAACTCATTGCAACGCACTTTCCAGAATTCGACCGTGTTGGTCAGGTGAGCCAAAAAATGCGTGATACCTTCGTAAAGCTCTTCGACGATGTGGATGGCCAGACAGTTCCACCTGTGGAAACCTTGGCGCTTTTCGAACTTTTCCGCGAATTGACGCCCGCGGGTGAAGCCGGTGCCAGGATTGCGATCAGGCTGGCGGACCGGTTGGTGGAGGTCGATCTTCTCCAGCAGGCATCCGAGTTGCTGAATAATCAGCTTCGCTACCATTTAGAAGGTGCAGACAAAACCCGTGTGGCAAGCAAGCTCGCATTGGTCAATATCATGAACCGGGATCCGGAAGGTGCCTTGGAGGCACTTGATATCAGCGATACTCCCGATTTCAACGAAGAGACACGCCGTGAAAGGGCACAGCTACGCGCTAAAGCTCTCGCAATGCAGAATAAGCATAGCGAGGCGTTGGCAGCCTTAGGCGATGACGATAACGGTGAGGCCTTGCTCCTTCGCGCGGAAATTTTATGGGAAATGGAGGATTGGCGCGCCGCAGCCCGTGCGTTGGAACGTTTGGTCCCACCAGTTCCGGGTGAGGGGCTGCTCGCAACAGAGATGGCCGGCCGCGTTATGAACTTGACCATTGCCTTGACCATGGCAGGAGATCAGGTGCGGTTGATGGATCTATTTAAGCGCTACGGTGGCCATATGGCTGAAACCGAACACGCCTCAGCCTTTCATCTTCTCGCAGGCGAGGTAAATCCCAAAGGGCCGGAGAGCATCGCAGAAGGCCTAAAGCAAGTCGACCACGTCAAAGACTTCTATCAGGATTATAGCGCCCGGCCATAGCTGTGGCTTACTCGTAGCTGTGTCCTAGAGCGCCTTTAATGATATTTCGATCATGAAAACCGCTCGAAGCTCCTATTATTACGCACTTTCCGGGCGCAAAACCGCGTACACTTTTGCTGAAAGTGCGCTAGACCCCGCCGTAGCTTTTGAGAAGAGATCCGGCCACCAGATACCAACCATCCACGAGTACGAAGAATATTAGCTTAAAGGGCAGCGACATCACGACTGGTGGCAGCATCATCATGCCCATGGACATGAGGATCGAGGCGATCGTCATATCAATGATGATGAAGGGTAGGAACATAAGAAACCCTATCTCAAACGCGCGCCGCAACTCACTGATCATAAAAGCTGGGATCAATGCCTGCATCGGTGTTGAATTGGGGTCCACCAGCTCTTGCCCGCCATTTCCCGATGCTTCCATGAAAAGCGCTAGATCCTGTTCACGCACGTGCTGAAGCATGAATTGACGAATTGGACCTGAAGCTCGCTCGATTGCCTCGGTTTCGCTGATTTCCTCGGAAGTTAAGGGAACGATGGCCTCATTATAGATCTGATCCAAGGTCGGCATCATGATAAAGGCCGTTAGAAACAGCGCGAGACTGACAATCACCATATTAGGTGGTGTTTGCTGTACGCCCATAGCACTGCGCAAGAGCGAGAGCACCACGACGATACGTGTAAAGGATGTCATCATCACCAAGATAGAAGGCGCAATCGATATGACGGTGATGACCAAAAGAAGCTGAATGATGCGCGCGGTGCTGCTGCCAACCCCATCATCACCCAGATCGAACGTCATGGTTTGCGCTTCAGCGCTACTTGGGAAGATCAGAAAGACCGCAAGGACAAGGACTGGGATCAAAGTGGAGAAAAATAAGGACCGGGGCGCCATTACACTTCTCCACCATGGCCGGTCTTGCTTTGGACCCTTACTGTCGGCTTTTGCCCATCATTGTATAGTTCTACCAAGTCCCCACCGCGCCCGCTGATATCGGGTGCGGGGCTCTCATGGTCCTTTGGCGATTGCTCGGTTGCATCCAAGTCGTGAGGCCGTTTGATTCCGCTTTCAATAACACTCTCGCCAGCAGGCCCTAAAATCACCAAATGCTCGATTTCGTCGCGCGACAGCAGAACAAGCCTGTGGCGGGTGTCTATCGCCTTGGTCTCTAAGATCTGAAGCCGTCGCCCGTGATGTTTCTTGCGCTTTGGCGTGCGCTCAAATCCGTAGCGCTTCAAAAGCCAGGCAGAGCCGCCAATTAAGGCAAGCACCGAGCCAAGCGCGGCAATAAAGCGAATATATGATTCAAGATCGAGCAAGCTGTAAATTCCCCCAACTAACGCTTATAGGCGCCCCTCTCCATTAGAAATCGCCAGGAAGGGCTTGGTCTTTGGTTAGTTCGTTTTCCATCCCCCGGCGAAAGGGCCCTAGGGTTTATTTTGACCGTAGGCGTTATGGGCGCGCTGACGCTCGGATACCTCACCCAGCTTGGCCTTAACGCTCTCAAGATCGGACTTTAGAAGGCCCTCTAAGTGGTCAAGTTCTTCAATGATGCCTAAAAGACCGCTTTCGAATTCCTTTGCATCCGCGGGCTGAAGCTGTCCCAGGTTGTGGCACAGCTCCCCGACCTTAGGTTCGAGGTGCGAGATATCGAGCACGGTCCCTTTGCTCAATTCGGACTTCGTTCGCAAAAGCTGGGCATTAAGGTCATGAATGCCATCTGCCATCTGTTTCTTAAGCGCGGCTGCCATGCTTGTCCTTCCTTAGGATGTGTGACCTCACGATGTGCGTTCCGATATAGCGTTGGGTTGGTGCTTGGCTCGATCTTCGTCGCAGAGATAGTTGAGAATTTCCGCAACAGCCGCCAAGGCGTTAACTGGAATTTCCGTGTCTTCTTCTATTGCGACAAGAAGCTCTGCCGGATCGGTATTATCGGGTATCGAGGTTCCGCAGGCTTCGGCGAGCGCGATGATCTCGTCGCCAAGCTCTCGTCTCGCCATCGCCGGGGATGCCAGGTGGCAGGAGCGTTCACCCAATTTGATCTTGACGGGCGGCTTGACCTTGCGGGCATGGTTGTTCGCGCCCAATTCTAGGCGTCTTTTGGCGTCCGGGCGCCCGTTATGCGGGGGTTGCAAACCCAAATCCAAGCCTTTCGGATCACAAGAATTACGACAGAATCCGAACCACGGATCAGCTGGGTAAATCTTCCCCGATTATGCTTAATGAACCTTTAAGGCAGGACCGTTTGGGAGATGGGTGCCGCACGCGAACCGGGTTTCGGATCCGGGTTATGGCTGGAAGGCGTGGGCGGTAGAAATGGGCGGTAGAAAATTGCGCCGTTACTTTAATCGGTGTCTTCGTCGGGTGTAGTGCTTTTAGGCTCCGGCGTGCTGTTTTTGGATTTGGAGTGAGCTTTTAACGCCTCATTGATGGCATCACTGTCAAGCGCAGCCGCCGCAGCCCTGTTTTCCTCTTGAATCCGCTCATAGATTTCACGCCGAAGAACACTCGCGGTTTGAGGGAAAGTGAAGCCCAGTTTTATCGACTTGCCCCTGATATCGATGACTGTGACTTCAAT
>CAXMNO010000486.1:0-3417 GCA_964194655.1 uncultured Acidimicrobiia bacterium | reverse complement strand
TTCGAACGCTTGGCGGGTTTTCGCGAACGTATTCCCAATATTTTACTGCAAATGCTGCTGCGTGGCGCCAATGGGGTCGGCTACAAAAACTACCCCGATAATGTCGTGCGCGCCTTTGTCCATGAAGCAGCAGAAGGGGGGATCGATCTTTTCCGCGTCTTCGACTGTCTGAATTGGGTTGAGAATATGCGTCTTGCCATGGATGCGATCCTGGAAGAAGGCAAAATCTGCGAGGCAGCGATCTGCTACACGGGTGATTTGACGAACCCGGAAAGCCGCTATGACATTGCGTACTACGTGGCCATGGCGAAAGAGCTGGAGGCAGCCGGCGCACATATCATTGCCATCAAGGATATGGGCGGCCTTTGTAAGCCTGAAGCAGCACGCCGCCTCATTTATGCATTAAAGCAGGAAGTGGGTGTGCCGCTTCACTTCCACACACACGATACCTCAGGCATTTCAGCGGCAAGTGTGCTTGGGGCTGTTGAAGCTGGTTGCGATGCAATCGATGCAGCCATGGATTCCTGGAGCGGCCTGACATCTCAACCCAACCTTGGTTCTATCGTTGAAGCTTTGCGGGGATCGGAGCGTGATAGCGGCCTCGACCGCGAGGCTATTCGCCAGGTCAACGCCTATTGGGAGGAGGCAAGGCGCGCTTATGGGGCATTCGAAAGCGACATGCGCGCGGGGGCCTCCTCGGTCTTCGAACATGGTATGCCCGGTGGCCAGTACACCAATTTGCGCGAACAGGCCCGCGCGCTCGGCCTCGAAAAACACTGGCCCGAGGTCGAGAAGGCCTACGCTCAGGTCAACCAGCTCTTTGGCGATATCGTTAAGGTCACGCCGACCTCTAAAGTCGTGGGTGATATGGCTTTGATGATGGTTTCTTCAGGCCTCACGGCGGAGGATATCGTCAATCCCGATAAAGACGTGAACTTTCCAGCCTCGGTGATAGAGCTGTTCCGTGGTGAGTTGGGGCAACCCTGGGGTGGCTTCCCGGAGGCTTTGCAGCAAAAAATTCTAAAGGGTGCCCAGCCGGTGACAGAACGTATGGGCAAAATCCTGCCCCTCGCTGACTTGGTGGCGGAGCGTGAGGAGGCGGAGAAGAATGCCAGGCGGCAAATTTCCGATCCTGAATTTGCCTCATATCTTATGTATCCGCAGGTCTTTAGCGAATACGCGCGCCATCGCCGCAGCTATTCCGATACATCGATTTTACCGACACCGGTTTACTTCTATGGGCCCGAGCCTGATGTCGAGTTCGACCTGGAGCTCGAACCCGGAAAGACGCTGGTCGTCTCATTTCGTGCCATTAGTGAGCCCGATGAGGAGGGCCAGCGGACGGTTTTCTTTGAACTCAATGGTCAACCGCGAACGGTTCGCGTCGTCGATCGTTCACTTGCTGCGAGCGGTATAGTGCATCGCAAGGCCGATGACGGAGATCCTGGCCAAGTGGGCGCACCCATGCCCGGCCTAATTATCGGGGTTTCGGTAAAAGCCGGTCAAAAGGTCGAGCGCGGCGATCAACTCTTTCTGATCGAATCGATGAAGATGGAAACAGCGATCTATGCCGAGGTGCCGGGCACAATCGAAGAAGTCGTGATCGAACCCGGCCACCGCGTCGATACGCATGATTTGATCGTCGTTATCGAACCGGAAAGCGCGTAGTTTATTTGATAAAAGCGGACCCCGCTTAATTAACGCGGACGAACTGATCATTTCCGGCGAGTAGACCACTCCAACCAACATCGTTGGTGGCAAGATACCAGAGCGTATTGATGCTATCGCTTGCTTGCACATACTGACCGGTCCAGGCCGTGACGGAGCTGCAGTTGCTGCCCCAATCGACGCTGAACGTCATTGCGCTACCATTGGCCCAGCCTGAGAGTGGAAAGGTTGTACCTGCTTCACATCCAACCGCACTTACATAAGTGTCGGTAAACTGGCCCGGTGCAGGACCAAGGGAGGTTATGGTCATGACTGAGCCAAGTTCATTACGCCAGCTAGAGCCAGAAGCAAAGGGTGATGCATCTTGAGCGAAAGCAGATGGAATAAGTGTAAGCGCCACAGTCATCATTAATCCGGCTATGAAGGATTTCATCGAAGTCTCCTTGTAGCTAAAGGGATTTTGACCGCTAGAAGACGATAATCCGTTGGAATTCTAGCGAAAATCTACAAGCACGTTTGAAGGGAATTTACCATACACTATATTTCCATTTAAGATATCTAAATATATAGAATTACACTGAAAGATTGCTTTTCTAGGCACGCAGAATGAAACCAGGCCCTGAACGGGCTTTTAGCAGCCATATTCTGAGGGAGGACGGCGTGGCGCTTACCGCGCCAACACCTCGGCAAATTCTAGCTGGCCTTTAGGTCAACCTCGACCGGTGGGCTGTTTTTGATCGTTTGATAGACGACGCAGTAACGCTCGGTCAGCTTTTTCAAGGTTGCGATCTGTTCTTCGGTGGCATCGGCTTCGAGATCGAAGGACAGGCGAATATCACGGAAGCCGACCGGGGCTTCCTTATCGACACCAAGTGTGCCTTTAAAGTCGAGATCGCCTTCCGCCTTCACCTTCCCGCCGGTGACGGGAATTTCAAGCGCCGTTGCGACCGCCTTTAGCGTGACACCTGCACAAGCGACCAGCGCTTCCAGCAGCATATCGCCTGAACAGGCCTGAAGGCCGCTGCCTCCTGTTGCCGGATGCAAGCCTGCTTCCACGATGGCGCGCCCTGTATCGACTTTGCACGCAACACCCTCGCCACCAACGTCGCCTTCAGCATGCAGCGTAATCACAGCACTTTCGGGTTCATCAAGGTAGCGCGACTTCAAGGGCGCCTGCATTTCCCGGAGATCTTCAGCCTTCATAATTGCACTTCTCCTGTTTTTGAGCTTGGGTTCGCTCTTCCTGGCCGCAAGTTTAGTGGCCTCCTCATCGAAATCTTCTCAAATTGTCGTGTTCTTTGCCAAATCCTCTTAGCGCACGAGGCGTGCCAGAGGATCGGCGCTATCTTCGTTAAAGGCCTTTAGCGTTTCCTCGAACATCTTTTCTTCAAGGCCGTTGGTGATGAAAACCAAGCGCGAGCTGCGGTCTTCCCCCGGCCATTCATCAAGGCGCACGGGTGGGTGAAAGACGTGCTGCACGCCATGGATCACGAGAGGCCCTTCAAAACCCTCGACATTCAAAAGGCCCTTGATCCGCAGCAATCCAGAGCCATAGAGCGTGATCAGCATCTCGATCCAGGAATTGAAGCGGTCCCAGTCGAGTGGTTTCTCGTAAGTGAGGCAGAAAGCGCGGATATCGGCACTATGCCGGTTCACATCGTGATGATGGTGCTCATCTCCGGGACTCTGATAGGCCTCGGCCTTCAACCAGCGCTGAACATCCAGCGTTTTCGTGGTTGGGTCATAAAG
>CAXMNO010000485.1:0-2562 GCA_964194655.1 uncultured Acidimicrobiia bacterium | reverse complement strand
AGCTAATTTCCAAGGCTTCCACGACGCGATGATTCTAAACCTTGCTAACGGTGGGGAGCCGACGGAAATCGCGCACGACCTGATCGAGTTTTTTGCCGACGTTCAGCGCGTTTTTGGCCCGCCCGAATCCCCTGTTTTGGCCGACTGGCTTACAAAGCTGATCGCGCCACTCATTGAGACCTATCATAATCGTCAAGTGCGCGATCAAATCGCGAGCGCTGTCGAGCGCCTCATCCCCGAAGGCAACATTTCTCAAATATTCTATACGGTGGATGATTTGAAAACGCGCGAATGGGATAGCTCCAATTTTGCAACAGCCCAGCGCAGCTACTATGACCTCGCACGCTTTGCCTATTGGATCCATACCGGTGGCATGCACAATCGATCCTTCCTTCGCCAAGTCGCGCGCCCGATTTCCATTGTAGCTTCAGCACTCATAGCAGGCATGGTGGTGCTGTTTATGGCGGCCAGATATGCCGCAAGCTGACCCAGGCTATCGTTTCAAAGGCTAATTTGATGAGCTCATCCGAAGATACTCAAGCTAAAGCCAAAGCGGCGGGAAAAGCCTCACCTAAAAAGAGGAAAGAGGGTAAGTCTTCGCCTAAGAAAGCAGAAGCTAAGAAAAGAGGTGGTAAGTTGATGGTCGCGCTCTGGATTGTGGCCTCGTTACCGATCGGCTTTATTCTCTGGCCGAGTGTTGTTTTGTCCCTACCCTTGATGGCCCCCACTTTCATCGCTTTTATCTTCGAACTTCGGCAACAAAAGTATATGACGCGCTCAATCGGCTTTTTAAATGCCGTTGCGATATTGCCCACCCTCATTTCGCTGTGGGAAGGCGGGCACCTCGTCTCCCACTCCGTTAATCTGCTTTTTGACGCTGAATCCTGGGCGTTTGTGTTTGCCGGTGCCGGTGCTGGCTATGTGATTTTTGTCGCCTCGGAGTGGATTGTTGCAGCCTATTACCGGGCGACGGCAAAGGATCGTCTTAAGAAAATCGCAATCCAGCAGCAATCCTTGACCGAACTCTGGGGGGAGGAGGTCATCACACCGGCAGCCGCGCAAATCATCGCCGACACCCAAGCCGTTTTGGCACAAGAAGAAGCGGAACATGAAGAGCAGAAAGCCACTTAATGGCGGCTATCGAAACGGCCATCCACCCTCAAAATAGCTACTTCTTAAAGAAAAAGAGCTCTAGGCGCTGGCCAGTTTTTCTTCGATCGCCGCGTTACGGATAGCCTTTTGGAGCTTCTCAAACGCGCGCACCTCAATTTGGCGCACCCGCTCCCGGCTGATATCGTACTCTTTCGAGAGATCCTCAAGCGTCATGGGATCTTCCTTCAAGCGGCGTTCGGTTAGGATATAACGCTCGCGCTCATTCAACGACGTCATGGCTGCTTTCAAAAGGGCACGCCGCTTTTCAAGCTCCTCGGTTTCCGCGTACTGTTCTTCCTGGCTGGCCGTTTCATCTTTAAGCCAATCCAGCCACTCACCGTCGCCATCAATGCGCACAGGCGCGTTCAGCGAGTGATCGGGGGCCGCAAGGCGCCGGTTCATCGATACGACGTCTTGTTCGGGAACCCCCAGTTTAACGGCGATTTCCGTTACGTGTTCGGGCGTCATGTCGCCGTCTTCAATGGCTTTGATCTGGCCCTTCAATTTACGCAAGTTGAAGAAGAGCTTCTTTTGCGAAGCGGTAGTGCCCATTTTGACCAAGGACCAGGAGTGCAGGATGTATTCCTGGATCGAGGCCCTAATCCACCACATGGCGTAGGTCGCCAGACGGAACCCGCGCTCGGGATCGAAGCGTTTGACCGCTTGCATCATCCCCACGTTGCCCTCGGAAATCAGCTCGGATACAGGCAAGCCATAGCCCCGGTAGCCCATGGCGATTTTCGCCACAAGTCGGAGATGCGAGGTGACGAGCTTATGCGCACTTTCAGTGTGGCCCTTTTCCCGCCAGGCTTTGGCGAGCATGTATTCCTCATTCAGCTCAAGCATAGGGAACTTGCGGATTTGCTGAAGGTAGGAATTGAGGTTCCCCTCAGGTGCGAGCGCCGGAATTCTCGAAGCTGCCATGATCACTTTCTCCGCCAACAATGAACAAACTTACGAACTTTATACGTCGTACCCTCGCAAATAGATCGCCAAGGCTGCTGATTTCGGAAACGATAGTCGTCGATCAGATCGGATCCCCAACTTCGAGTACAAACAGACGCTCGAAATATATGGGGGCTGATTTGCCTGAGAAAAGGCCGCCGATCACCTATTTCGATCTTCGACAATAATACCATTTCTAAATTATAACCTTTCTAAACAATCAATCAAGCCTTTTATATCATCGGGTAAGTCAGTTTCAAATTGCATCTCTTTCCCCGATCCTGGGTGGGTGATGCCAAGCAACTCCGCATGCAGCGCCTGACGGCCGAGCTGTTCGAGGGCCGCACGTGAATTTTCATCCAAGGCCCGCCGGCGTGCGCGGCTTTCACGGCCATAAAGCGGGTCGCCAAGGAGCGGGTGGCCCTTTTCGCTCAAATGAACGCGGATTTGATGCGTCCGCCCGGT
>CAXMNO010000484.1:0-6762 GCA_964194655.1 uncultured Acidimicrobiia bacterium | reverse complement strand
TCGCTCTAAACCTAAAGAACCGGGGACAGTTATTGGCAACTGACTTTGCGATAACTGAACACACATCCCTCGAAAGCGTATCCGATTGGACGAGCCGCCTGCCTTACAAGGCACATCTGTGGACGGCTAAGCAATACGATAAAAAGCTGGCCTCACTGCAATTCGACGTCCGCATTAATGAGGATATCAGCGAAACCTACGAGCAACTCGTCAAAGAAGCCTGGCTGCCTTTCGCCGACCGAAAGCGTCTTCAAGAGTATGACCCCACAACAGCAGCCAATATACTCCAGGAAACAGAACGTTGGGCAGCCTTGAGCCAAGCGATCGCCGATGGGAAAATCGAAGTCCGCAGATTTTATGCCATAAAACTCTCCGGTACCGACGAAGAAGAAGATTAAAGCCAAGGTGCCCTAAATTGAGCAATTTTTGCTCGCCTGGTGCTTGACAGTCTCCGCAACCTTTTCTATTTTCCGCACGCACAGCTGGTTAAGGCCGAGCAGTTATTTTGGAAAGGGTATAATAATGAAAGTCGTGAACTCGCTCAAGACGGCGAAGCTGCGGGAAAAGGGCTGCCGCGTCGTGCGCCGCCGTGGCCGGGTGTACGTCATCAATAAGAAGAACCCGCGCTTTAAAGCTCGCCAGGGTTAAGCTTCCATTATTTGACGACCTTCAATTATGTGACAGCTCTATGGGCGGCGGATGCTCTATCACGCCGCCGAAGCTGTTAGAATGCACAAAACTATGGCATTCAGTGCTTTGCAACTGATCTTGAAGAGACTAGAGCGCTTTCAGCAAAAGTGTGTGCGGTTTTGCGCTCGGAAAGCGCGCGACAACAATGGTTTAGAGCACGTTTAATGATTCGGAAATTATTAAACGTGCTCTAGAGCGCGCTTTATAGCTTTCCCACTTGGCGGTAGTGTACGTTGACGGCCCCTGCCATCGGCTCGTATTCTCATAATCGAAATCAAGAACCAGCCGCGCTTGGAAGTGGACCAACCATGCAAATGCCCGAACCGGATGGCTCTGTCATCAGGGCTCGCAATCAGATCGTTGCAGACCTTAAGCGGATGCTTAAGCCTGGCTGTGTCATCTCGTCATCTGAAGAAATACGTCCATACGAATCCGATGGCCTCACGGCGTATCGTCAGCTTCCACTCGTCGTTGCCTTACCTGAGACGACGGAGGAAGTGGCACGCGTTCTCAAGTACTGCAGCGAGCGCGGGGTTAAGGTCGTGCCGCGCGGTGCGGGCACGTCCCTTTCCGGTGGGGCATTGCCCTTGGCTGATGGTGTGCTTTTAGGGCTTGGCAAATTCAATCGGATCTTAGAGATCGACTACGATAATCGCTGCGCTGTCGTTCAGCCCGGTGTTGCTAATCTCGCGATCTCGACTGCCGTTGCCGATGACGGCTTTTATTATGCACCCGATCCATCCAGCCAGATCGCCTGTTCGATCGGCGGTAACGTCGCGGAAAATGCAGGCGGCATACATTGTCTTAAGTATGGGTTGACCACGAATAATATTTTGGGGGTCGAGTTCGTTACGATAGATGGTGAAATCCTTCGTTTTGGCGGAAAGCACCTCGATGCGGAAGGCTATGACTTCTTGGGTTTGATTACCGGGTCCGAGGGCCTTTTAGGCGTCATGACGGAGGTAACGGTTCGGCTTTTGAAAAAGGCGGAGACAGCCCGGGCTCTGCTCCTTGGGTTCGCAAAAAATGAGACAGCAGGGGAAGCCGTAAACGCCATTATCTCCGCTGGGATTATCCCGGCAGGTATGGAAATGATGGATCGGCCCGCCATTCATGCGGTCGAGGGGTTCGTCAAGGCCGGTTATCCTTTAGATGTTGAAGCTCTGCTCATTGTCGAACTCGACGGACCATCGGTAGAAGTCGACTACCTGATCGATGAAGTTGTCACGATTGCCGAGAATAGCGGCGCCACATATGTCCGCGTTAGCGAGAGTGAGGAGGAGCGCCTCGCCTTTTGGGCCGGACGCAAGGCTGCCTTCCCAGCGGTTGGTCGGATTTCACCCGACTACCTTTGCATGGATGGAACTATTCCACGTGCCCAACTCTCCCATGTCCTGACCCGCATGTCGGAAATGAGCGACCACTACGGTTTGAGGGTAGCGAACGTTTTCCATGCCGGTGACGGCAATCTCCACCCGCTCATCCTCTATGATGCCAATGAGCCGGGCGAGTTGGAGCGTTGTGAGGCTTTTGGTGCGGATATCTTGAAGCTCTGTGTTGCGGTCGGCGGTGTCTTGAGCGGCGAGCACGGTATCGGTGTGGAAAAGCGTGACTTGATGGGCGAGATGTTCAGTGAAATCGACCTAAAGCAACAACAGCGGGTCAAGTGCGCATTTGATCCGGCCTCTTTGCTAAATCCTGGTAAGGTTTTTCCAACACTTCACCGCTGCGCTGAACTGGGACGCCTCCACGTCCATAAAGGGAAGCTCCCCTTCCCCGAACTCCCAAGGTTTTAAGAGGAGGCACGGAATTAGTGGTGGAAGCAGAAAGCTTGGAAAGCGGCGGGGACGCCATAACGCCGGAGTCGGTGGATGGCGTGCGCGAGGCACTAGCGAACGCCCTGGAACACAAAACACCACTCGAACTTTTGGGAAGGGGCACCAAGCGTTCGATTGGCCGTCCAAGTAATGCTGAAGAAACTTTGGATCTCTCAAAATTAACCGGCATTTCTCTCTATGAGCCTGAGGAACTTATCCTATCTGCGGCAACCGGCACCACGGTCAAAGAGATCGAAGATACGGTTGGTGCGAAAGGCCAAATCATGGCTTTCGAGCCGCCAGATCTTGGTCCTCTCCTAGGCGCACCTAAGGAGAGTGGCACGCTGGGCGGGCTTCTAGCCTGCAATTTAGCGGGGCCACGCCGCATTAAATCAGGGGCGGCGCGCGATCATTTTCTGGGTGTCTCGTGCGTTTCAGGACGTGGAGAGATCTTTAAGGCCGGTGGCCGCGTCATGAAGAACGTCTCTGGCTACGACATGATGAAAATCCTGGCCGGGTCTTATGGCACCTTGGCGGCCATGACGTCGGCGACGATCAAAGTCCTCCCAAGGCCGGAGAAGACCTATACCGTCCTTCTCTATGGCTTGGCGGAGAAAGAAGCGGTCGCGGCTCTTACCCAAGGCCTCTGCTCTGCTCACGAGCTTTCCGCCGCCGCACATCTACCAGCTGCGTTGGCTGCAAGGTCGGGCGTTTCTCACGTATCAGAGCCAGGCCGGGCAGTAACGGCATTGCGGATCGAAGGGCCAGGCCCATCCGTCCTTCATCGCACCGAGGCGCTTCGCCGCGAACTGGCAGCTTTTGGCGATAGTGAGGAGCTGCATAGTCAAAATTCGCTAGCCTTCTGGCGCGAAGTACGCGACGTCACGGCCTTGCAGGGCGATTTTGACCGCCTCATCTGGAAAATTTCCGTCGCACCGAGTGAGACACCCGCGTTTCTCGCGCGTTTGGGTGGTACGATACCGGAAATGGAAGCGCAGCTTGATTGGGGCGGCGGCCTTATTTGGTTATCTATTCCCACGCGCGAGGATGCCTGGGCACCAGTCGTGCGCGGTGCCTTGCCGCAGATTGGTGGACACGCCACCTTATTACGCGCACCGAGAGCTCTCAGGATCACAGCCGAGGTTTTTCAGCCACAATCGAAGTCGATGGCAGCTCTCAGCAAACGAGTGAAAGAAAGCTTCGATCCTATGGGTCTTTTAAATCCTGGCCGCATGACGGCGAACTTCTGAGGAAAGGCGAGGCGAACCAAAGTGCAAACGAACTTCACCCTCGCCCAGTTGGCGGATCCTTCTGTCGCAGAAGCAGAACAGATCCTTAGAAAATGTGTTCACTGCGGCTTTTGTACGGCAACTTGCCCGACCTATGCCCTGCAGGGCGATGAGTTGGATAGCCCTCGTGGCCGGATCTACATGATCAAATCGATGCTGGAAGAATCGCGCCCGGCAAACGACGATTTCGTAACCCACATCGATCGCTGCCTATCGTGCTTGTCTTGCATGACCACCTGTCCCTCAGGCGTGCACTACATGCATTTGGTGGACCACGCCCGCGCCCACATTGAAGAGACTTATAAGCGCGGTTTGCCGGACCGGCTGCACCGTGCGGTGCTGGCCGCCCTTTTGCCATACCCCTCGCGATTTCGATTGGCCTTGGCAGTAGCCAGGCTCGCCAAGCCGTTCTTTAAGGTGGCCGACAAAATCGGTCTTAAACTTGGGCTTTTCCGTGAAACAGCACCGACTGACACTGGGTTTTGGGCACGCCTAAGGGCGATGATGAGGCTGGTCCCAAGGCATGCAAAGCCGCGCGGCCTTTATGACCGACCCGGATGCGTCCCAGCCGAAACGCTGAAAAAAGGACGCGTTGCTCTCTTAGCTGGCTGTGCACATCCAGCCCTCGCACCTGAAATCAACGAGGCAACGGTGCGCATTCTAACCCGG
Source organism: uncultured Acidimicrobiia bacterium (assembly GCA_964194655.1). Taxonomy (GTDB): domain Bacteria; phylum Pseudomonadota; class Alphaproteobacteria; order Kiloniellales; family Kiloniellaceae; genus JAJFGK01. The sequence continues at coordinate 2,297 of CAXMNO010000484.1, read as the reverse complement.
CTTGGGATGGAAGTCGTCGTGGCCGAAGGCGCTGGCTGTTGCGGTGCCCTTGTCCATCATCTGGGGCATGAAGAAGCCTCGCTCGCGAATGCGCGCGCCAATATCGATGCTTGGCATAATGAGATCGAAGGCGAAGGCTTAGATGCCATTATCATTAATGCATCGGGCTGTGGCACCACCGTCAAAGACTACGGCTTCATGCTGCGAGAAGATGACGCCTATGCAAATAAAGCGGAACAGGTGGCCAACCTCGCAAAAGATATCACTGAATTCTTGGCCGGGATCGAGTTGCCAGCGATTGAGAGTTCACCTGAGAACCTCACAATCGCCTATCATTCCGCCTGTTCGATGCAGCATGGCCAGCAGATCAAGGAAGAACCCAAAACCCTTTTGCGCCAAGCAGGTTTTGAGGTCTTGGACGTGCCGGAAGGGCATTTCTGCTGTGGCTCGGCTGGGACTTACAATATTCTCCAACCCGGTTTCGCTGATCGATTGCTCGAACGCAAAGTTAAGAACATCGAAAGCCTCTCACCCGATGTGATTGCAACAGGCAATATCGGTTGCATGACACAAATTGGGACCGGTACCGGCCTGCCCATCGTTCATACGGTTGAATTGCTGGATTGGGCGAGCGGCGGGCCAAAGCCAAAAGTACTGGACGAGTGATTTTCCCGCGATAAATTAAGTGCAGTAATTAAGAGAGGCAAAAGAATGCGCGTCCTGGTTCATTACGACAGACCCGAGCTGTTCAGTGATCTTCTGACGGACCGCTTTCCCGATGTGGAATTGACTTCCTGCAAAGACTACGCGAGCTTTGGAAAGGTCATGGCGGACGTCCGCCCCGAGGCGCTTTTTGTCATCAAGTTCGAGGTTAAGCCCTATCCGCGCGATCCGATCTTCGAGGTCGCAAGCCTCAAATGGATCAATATCGGTGGCGCGGGCGTCGATCACATTCATCCCTGGAACCCGGAAATCCTAACCGTCACCAATGGCGTCGGTGTCGGAAGCGACGTCATGGCCGACTATGCGATCGGCGCGGTGACGGCGCTTTCCATGCGCCTTCCATTTTTTGCACGCCAGCAACAGCAACGGAAGTGGAAGGCACGCAATGTCGAAAGCCTGCAGGGCAAGACACTCACAGTGGTCGGACTGGGTCACGTTGGTCGAGCTATCGCCAAACGAGCGGCCGCACTCGGGCTTCGGGTCGTTGGCACACGCGCCAATCCTCAGCCGACGGAAAATGTAGATCTGGTATTTGGGCCAGAAAAACTCCATGAAGCCTTGGCCTTAGGCGATTTCGTCTTTATCTGCGCGCCTCTGTTACCCGAAACCCGATACCTAATCGATGGGACAGCCTTCGCCGCTATGAAGGATGGCGCTCACTTCGTTGATATTTCACGCGGTGGCGTGGTTGAGGCTCGCGCCCTAATCGCGGCCTTACGAAGCGAAAAACTGGAAGGCGCGATTCTAGATGTATTCGAGCACGAGCCCATGCCACAAGACTGTCCTTTCTGGGATATGGAAAACGTCCTAATCACGCCCCATACCTGCGCCACTTTCGAGGGGTGGGAGCGTAAGTCCTTTGGCCGTTTCTGCGACAACCTCGAACGCTATCTTGCTGGAAAGCAGCTCCACTTCATCGTCGACCCGGTTCGTGGTTATTGAAGGGTGGTGAAATTCCTGTGAAGGCGCGATACTTTTTCTAGCCTCATGGTTTTGCATATTGCACTCTCCTTGTTCCGCGCCGGCCTCACCCAGGTTCCGCGCCTTTTCGTTCGTGGAGCCAAGACCAATGCAGCTTTCAACGCGCGACTTTCTAATGGCTTTGGCTGTGCCATTGATTTGGGACATGGGGGTGGTCTTCGCCAAGGCAGCAATCGGACACTTTCCGCCGATTTTGCTGATGGCATTACGCTTTTCTTTGACGGCTTTGCTGCTGGTTTGGTTCGTAAAACCGCCGGTAAAATTGCTTGGCAAGATATTTGGCGTGGCCCTGGTTTCAGCGGCTATTCAATACAGCCTAACTTTCAATGGCCTAGCGGGCGTCGATGCCTCGACCGCCTCCTTGATCATTCAGCTTGAAGTCCCCTTCCTTGTGATCTTGGGTGCTGTTTTTCTGAAAGAGAAGCCAGGTATCAGAAGGTGGCTCGGCATTGTCGTAGCCTTTATCGGGGCAAGTGTGATTTATGGCGAGCCGGAATTAGCAGGGTCGAGCGTCTCTCTTGCGCTTATCGTTGCAGGTGCATTCGCCTGGGCTGTTGGTCAAGTTATGGTCCGCAGCGTTGGGCAAATCGGCG
>CAXMNO010000483.1:0-3147 GCA_964194655.1 uncultured Acidimicrobiia bacterium | reverse complement strand
TGCGCTGGCACCCTCCTTACCGGGTTGGTAGTAAGGATTGGTGCCACCTGCATGATCTGTGACATCAAGAACGCGGGCAATCGAAGGTACAGCCCGCCTGATTTCAACCTCGACACCCTGTTTCAAGGTGACGTCCGCCATGCCACAGCCCTGACAACCGCCTTCTAGGCGAATGTAGGCCGTGTTCTCTAACACATCGACCAGCGAAATGTAGCCGCCGTGACCAGCGACTTGTGGATTGATGCGTTCGTCCAAAACCTCGCGGACGGCAATCCCTTCCGCCGAGGCAAGGCCCGGTCGAGCTTCAGTATTCAGATAATCGCGGATGCCCGCAACCTCTGGCACGTAGTGTTTCAGCATCGCCTCGATCCGGCTGCGAAACGTGTTGGCCGAACCTGAGAATTCGAGATAGACGTAGCCGTCTTCAAAGCCGCGGTATGCGATGTCACCACCGCCCGGCTGGACGGCCGGGCGAATACGGGTATTGATGAGTTCAGCCAGCTCCCGCGATTCAGCATTATCGTCCCCGACCATCTTCTGGTCGTCGCCCGATGCCTCCGCCACCTCTTCGATGACAGGGCGGCCGGACATATAGTGTTCCATGATGACGCCAAGCACCGGCGCCTTCAAAAACCGCCAATCAGCTTCGGCCTTTTTGCCCAAGGTCAAAGAGTCTTGCTCGAGGATCACGCTCTCCACCCCCTCAACCTCAAAAAGCCGATTGGCCAGAGGTGAGTTTGCCGCCTGCGTGCTATCCATGAAGTGAACCATGCCGGAGGAAAGCACCTCACGCCCCGGCAGGAACTTCATAAGGTTTTCGTCTTGCTGTGTTTCGGTCTGAATAAACATCTTCTCATCACACCCATAATTGCCGGAGCCAAAATTTGGCAGGCCATTTCGTGAAATCTGACATCATCTTAATAGATAAGACCTTTTTGAGCAAAAAGAACCCGTGGCCTGCGCTCATGTAGAAGTTTTAAGCGATGCCTTCGAATTTATGTGCCCTGAAACCTCGATCGCCGCAGCCGAGAGTATGAGAAGTGTACCAAGCAACTCTCGCAACCCAAAGGGCTCGCCTGCAAGAAAGGCTGCGGACGCCACGCCAACCCCTACCTCCCCCATTAGGAGGATACCGACTGTCCCTGGGCTAAGAAGCTTTGCTGGCCAAATAGTCAAAAACAACATCGGAAGGGTGTAAAGCACCGTCAATCCGATGAAAGGTGCCGCTGCTTGCCACTCCTCTAGTGCTGGTGCCATACCGAACTGCGGGCCGCCAAAAGATACGGCAACAAGCAAAATTGCCGCACCACCGACGACAAAGACCAAAATTTGCTCGAAGGTCGCAACCGCTTCATTTTGGTAGAGCTTCACGGTTCCGTAAGCCCAGGAAAGCCCTGCGGCAAGCGCTAGCCAGTCGCCCAGATTGCGCGGCCAGGGCATACCCTCACCCAGCCCCAGCACCACCAACAAACCGGCCATCCCGAACAAAAGCGCTAGAATGCGGCGCCAGGTCAGGCGCTCCCCCAGAAACAACACGCCTAGAAGTGTCGCCCAAACTGGGGAGAGGTAGAAGAGGAGGATGGTTCGAACAACCTCGGTCAAAAGGAGGCTGGTTGCATAAAAGGCAAAAGCGGTCCCTGTAAAAAGCCCTGTTATAAACATTGCCCGCGCATTGGCTCTAATTTGCCGCCAGCGAAAAGGTATGACCGGCACTAGCACGATCAAGCAAGCCAGATAAATCACCAATCCGGGCCAGCTTCCCTCAAAACCGAAATTTTCAAAGGCACGCAACGGCAACCAAAACAGCCCCCATAGCGCGCCACAGAGAGCCGCGCCCAGGCTTGGAATGAGATCGGGTCTTTTTGTTATTTGCATGCTCGACCGTCTTAGAGAGCATCTATGGCGTTTGAAGTGACCCTCAATCGCCTCAAATCAAGCCCAACTCCGCCTTCTTGCGATTAGCCCAGGACTGAATAATGCGGTCGGTCATCATCGCGATCAGCGCTATCGATAAACCAGCAACCAGACCTTTGCCCGTATCGGCGCTACTAAGAGCGATATAGACAAGCTGGCCCAAATCGCGCGTTCCAACCAAGGCGGCAATTACCAGCATCGCAAGGCCATACATAATGGTCTGGTTCAAGCCCAGCATTATCTCGGGCAAGGCCATGGGAAGCTGAACATGGAACAGCACTTGGCCTTTCGTGCAGCCATTTCCTTCCGCAGCCTCGATGACGTTGGGCTGAATATTTCGAATACCCTGCTCGGTATAGCGGATCATCGGCACGATCGCATAGGCGATAACAGCGATAAGTGCTGAAAAGTCTCCAACTTGGAAAAGCATCAGGACCGGGATCAAATAGACGAACTGCGGCATCGTCTGCAGGGTATCGTTGACCGGTCGGATGATATGGGACACCACGTCATTTCGCGCGGCCCAAACACCCAAGGCACCGCCCACCACGGCAGAGAAGGCCACCGCCGCCCCGCATAGGTAGACGGATGTCATCGCCTCCTTCCAAACACCGGATAAGAGGATGAAAGCCATGCCCAAGCCTGCGAAGAGCGCGACCCGAAAGCCGCCCGCCTGATAGGCTATAACCAAGATCACGGCGTAGAAGATCGGCCAGGGAACTTTAGCAATGCCGAAGAAGAGAAAGGTTCCAAGCGTTAAGACCGCAACGCTCGAGCGCCAAGTCCAAAGACGCCCGGCCAAAATGCCACCAAGAAACAGCAAAACCCAGTAACCGGTCTGCAAGGCAGGCGTAAACTCAAATCCCCAGGAGACTGGCCGGATTGTTGTTTGGAAGCCGATTTTGATCGGCAGCAGGAAGAAGAAATTAGCACCGTTCTTGATCGCATCGAGGAGCGAGCCGTAGGTAGTGATGAAGTTGTTCAACGCGTCATTAATGGGCTGGGCTGGATAAATTTGCCAGTCTTTGGGATAGCTCTCAAAAAACGCGAAGGCTGGAATTTGCGCGGCAACTGTAAGGATCGCCATCGCAGCCAAGGCAATGCCGAGCGCCGCATGGCGCTGCCAAAAGGTGCCGGATGTTGCATGTATGAACGTCTCACGACGCGTAAAGCCCCAGGAAATGCGGTCCATAACCATCGCAATCAGCGCGATAACCGCGCCTGCCAGCAAGC
>CAXMNO010000482.1:0-3438 GCA_964194655.1 uncultured Acidimicrobiia bacterium | reverse complement strand
GCCACGTGGGCGCAGGCAATCGAGAGAGCCTACCCAGGTATCGGCGCCAATGGAATCATAGACAACGTCAACGCCCGTGCCATTCGTCAATTCTTTGACCTGGTCAGTGAAATTTTCTTCGCGGTAATTGATGGTGTGATGGCATCCATGATCCTTGGCGAGAGTGGCTTTTTCCTCGGAACCGACGGTACCGATCACCGTTGCACCAATATCCGATAGCCATTGGCAGGCGATGAGCCCGACGCCGCCCGCGGCGGCATGGAAGAGAACCTTATCTCCTGGTTTTACCTCATAGGTACGGCGGATCAGGTATTCGACTGTCATGCCCTGCAGCATCATCGCAGCACCCGTTTCAAAATCGATTGATTGAGGGATCACGATCAAGCGGTGGGCTGGCATGACGCGGGCTTGGGCATAGGCGCCTATAGGCGCACCAGCGTAGGCGACGCGGTCGCCTGGCTTTACCTCCGTGACACCCTCACCGATGGCTTCCACTGTACCAGCGGCTTCAAAACCCAGGCCGGCGGGGTAGGACGGTAAAGGATAAACGCCACTGCGCAGGTAGATATCGATATAGTTTAGACCGACTGCGCTGTGACGGACCAAAGCCTCACCCGGACCAGGTGCTGGAACCTCCACATCTTCATAACGCAGGACCTCCGGTCCGCCGGGCTCATTAATACGGATAGCTTTTGCTTGCATAACTAACCTCTCCTCAACAGATCTATCGATTAGATAACTTCTTTGGCCGCGCTTTTTAAGAGCTGCTGTTGGCCAATATTGGACCTTGGGTATTTGTTTTCAAAAGAAACTGAGTTGCTCTGCGATTGCGCCCTCGTGAACCAGAAGTTGGCGCTTCGTTACAACACCGCCCGCGCCGGAAAAGCCACCGAGTTCGCCGTCGCTCGCGATAACCCTGTGGCAGGGGATGATCACCGGGATCGGGTTGGCCCCGCAAGCTGTGCCGACAGCACGTGCGATGCCATCCAGTTTTTGCGCAAGATCGCCATAGCTTCTGGTTTCTCCATAAGGAATTTTAAGCATCTCTCGCCAAACGGCCTGTTGAAATTCCAGACCTTGGGGGGCGAGGGGAAGATTAAACCTCTGCAGACGATTTTCCGTATAGGCAACGAGTTGTTGGCAAGCCTCACGGAGCAGAGGACTTTCGTCACTGCGTCCCTTGCCCCAGGTGAGCGCGGTAATGGCGCCTTCTTGCTCGGTAATTCGAAAGTGTCCCAGCGGCGTTTCAACGGTGGCTTCGCGTATCGTCATTTTTCACCCAATAGCGCGCTGAGAGCTGTTGCCTCTGTCACAGGTAGGGAGCAGCTTTGCCCGAGGCAAACATACGCCGTTGCCTGACCTTCGATTGCAGTTTTTCCCGATGCCGGATGGCTCTTCGGTAACTCCTTGCCGGGTGGTACAATTTGCAAAACGCGATTGGGAAGGCAATGCCGATAGACTTCTTTCTTTAGTGCCTCGGTGTCGCTTGCATTTTGTTCGCCCATGATGACGATTTGCAGCGTGCTTTCCAAGAGGTCGCTGCCAGCAAGGAGTGTCGTTAGCCCCAGGGCCTGCTTTGGAATTGCGCCTGAGAAAGTTCGAAAAAGGGTCTCGCCGCGATCTAGGTATTCAGATTTCCCCGTTAAGGCGTAGAGGCGCGCAAATGAGGCAAGCATGACACCGTTGCCGCTAGGTGTTGCGTTGTCCTGGATGACCTTACTACGGACGATGAGGTCGGTTGTATCATTTGCGGAGAAGAAAAATCCGCCTTCCGCCTCATCCCAGTAGTGTTCGATCGCTACGGCGACCCATTCCTCAGCTTTTTTAAGATAAGGCTCCTCGCTTGTCGCTTCGTGGAGCATCAGTGCCGCTTCGATAAGAAAGGCGTAGTCATCGATACTTGCGGGATGCGCTCTCTTTCCTCTGCGCCATGAGTGGTGAAGCCGTCCTGCCACCTGCACCGTAGCGTCAATGAAGTTGAAGGCTTCTATGGCAGCTCTTAACCAGCGTGGTTCGTTGAAAACCATCGCGGCTTCGGCGAGAGCAGCGATCATAAGGCCGTTCCAATCGGCAAGGACTTTGTCGTCCCAGCCTGGATGGATGCGTGTCTTTCGCTGGTCGAAAAGAATTTTTCGGCTCGCTGCGAGGCGTTGTTCATCCAAATCGGACTTCAGTTCAGGAATTTGGGAGCGGTTAAGGATCGTTTTGCCTTCCCAGTTTCCACCGGGTGTTACGTCATAGGCCGATTTGAAGAAGTCCGACTCCTCGCCCAGAAGTGTATCTATTTCAGATTCTTGCCAGACATAGAACTTTCCTTCCTCGCCCTCGCTATCTGCATCGAGGGTGGCTGCAAAAGCGCCGCATTTCTCGCCGTTTTCACCTTCGGCCAGCATTTCACTCAAGACCCAGTCGAGCGTTTCGCGGACGCGTGTGGCAAAAAGCGGGTTTCCGGTATCTTGCCAGGCCCAGGTGAGGCACTGGACCATTTGCGCGTTGTCATAGAGCATTTTTTCAAAATGCGGGGCGAGCCAGCGCGCATCGACGGAGTAGCGGGCGAATCCACCGCCAAGATGATCATAGATGCCGCCTTGACACATTTTGCTGAGTGTCAGTTCGACGGCATGGCGCATCGGTTGGGCGCCTGATCGTTTCCAGCATCGCCAGAGAAACTTTAAGATCGCGGGCTGGGGAAATTTTGGCGCCGATCCAAGGCCACCTTCGAAGGGGTCAAATTGGCGCGTGATGTGTTCCGCGATTTTTTGGCGCGTTTCTTCATCGATCAGGTCGCCCTTTTGGGATGTTGCAAGTTGCGATAGGCCGTCTTTTAGTGCTTTCACATTGCTTTCGATATTTTCATGCTGCTGGGTAAAAGCATTAGCAATACCGGTAAGAATCTGCGGGAATCCTTGACGCCCGTAGCGCGGCGTTGGGGGAAAATAGGTGCCGCCCCAAAAGGGTTCTCCATCCGGCGTCAAGAATATCGTCAACGGCCATCCACCTTGTTCGCCGAGCAGTGCGAGTGCTGTTTGATAGATAGTATCGAGGTCGGGTCGCTCTTCGCGGTCGACCTTGATATTGATGAAGTGGCTGTTCATAAGCGCCGCGATCTCTTCGTTTTCGAAGGATTCGTGCGCCATGACGTGGCACCAATGGCAGGCCGCATAGCCGATCGAAAGCAAGATGGGCTTTTCTTGATCCTTGGCCAGTTGAAGTGTTTCTTTTCCCCAGGGCTGCCAATGAACAGGATTGTCTTTATGTTGGAGCAGATAGGGACTGCTTTCGCCATTCAGTCGGTTGCGGTGTTCGCTGACTTTTGGAGTGGTCATAGTTGGGAATGACTCCAAGAGTGATAAAGTGAAATCTCTGCTGAATTAGGCCCATACCAAATAAGGCAGTATCAGCTAAAATCTGGTATCCTCGCATGCCTTTTATGGGGGT
>CAXMNO010000481.1:0-2572 GCA_964194655.1 uncultured Acidimicrobiia bacterium | reverse complement strand
CTCAATTGGCTATCCAACCGCCGTTGATTGCGCAACTGAGGCACTTGATCAGTTGCAACCCACCGCGGCAAGCCACTCGCGCGTAATGGTGCTTGAGGTTATGGGTCGGGACGCGGGCCATATCGCCCTTGCTGCAGGTGTGTCAGGTGGGGCGGATGTGATCCTTATACCGGAAATTCCCTACGCCTTGGACGCGATTGCAGGGAAAATCGAACGATTGCGGGCTGATGGCCGGAACTTCGCCCTCGTCGTGGTGGCGGAGGCCGTAAAGACCGAAAACGGCCAGTCTGTAAGGGATTTTAAGGCTGGTGGAGCCGGGAACTATGGAGGTATCGGACACTATATTGCAGAGCGCATCACAGAGAAAACAGGAGCGGAGACGAGGGTAACGATTCTCGGGCACCTTCAGCGCGGTGGGGTACCCAGCCCGCGCGACCGGCTCATGGCCTCCATCTTTGGCGTTCATGCCGTTGATTTGATTGCGGCTGAGAAGTTTGACCGCATGGTCGCCTGGAGCGGCCGTCAGGTTCACGATGTTCCTTTGGCCGACGCGATCGCTGCTTACCGCGATGTCGATCTTGAGGGTTCTGCGGTGAAAACGGCACGCGGCTTGGGCATTTGTCTTGGTGACGAATAAGCAGGTGAGGGCTCCTGGTAAGCCTGAGGGGAGGGGGCTTTGGCATTACTCCCTGGACGTCTATCGGCGTCCTGGCTTTGCGAGGGCGGCAATCGCCCTTCAAGACCAATATCAGATGGATGTGAACTTGCTGCTGGCCTGCTTGTGGGCCGGCAATGCTGGGCACCTAATAGATGCGGAGACTTTTCGCGAGCTAGAGCTTCGCTGTGGACCTTGGCGGCGCGAGGTCATAGAGGTCTTTCGTGAACTGCGCAGGCGCCTTAAGGGTCATGAGGATCAAGAATTTTGCCGCATTCGCGCTGGTGCGAAGGCGCGCGAGCTTGATAGCGAAGAGATCCAACAAGAAAGGATCCAAGCCATTTTGGGGCCTTTGAGCGGGCAAGGAAGTGCCGCCAAGGCTGCGGAAAATCTTAAGTCTTATTTATTCCTACTGGATCGGAAAATGGATAAAGACGTCCAGGAACTTTTAGCGCGCCTTTTGGCCATTGCCTTTGAAGGTTTGAGCGAAAACGAGGCCGTCAAACGGCTAGGCTAAATTCAAGATTGCTTTCGTGGTTTCGTGGGGGACTCCCCCCAGCGCTTCACCTTCCCCGTATCGATATCGAACAGGTCTAAAACCCGCCCAACAGAGTGATCAATGATATCGTCGACGGATCTAGGGTTGGCATAGAAAGCTGGAACAGGGGGGGCAATGACAGCGCCCATCTGCGACAAGGAGAGAAGATTTTTAAGATGCCCACTGTGGAGTGGCGTTTCACGGACCATCAATACAAGCCGCCGACGTTCTTTCAAAACGACATCGGCTGCCCGGGTCAAAAGGTTGGAGGTCACGCCCGTTGCAATTTCCGACATTGAGCGGATAGAGCAAGGCGCGATGACCATGCCCATGGTCTTAAAAGAGCCGCTTGCGATCGAGGCCCCGATATCGCCCACGGGGTGAACGACATCCGCCAAGGCCTTAACCTCTGCGATCTTAAAGCTCGTTTCATACGCGAGCGTCACCTCGGCTGCTTTGGAGAGCACGAGGTGAGTTTCAACAGGCTTATCACGTAAAGTCTCTAGCAGCCTGATGCCGTAGATAACTCCGCTAGCCCCGCTGATCGCGACGATTAAGCGCTCGTCGTTCATGAATTTTCTTCGCTCATAAAAGTCCTTTATTTCTGCGGTAAGTTGTTGTTGTTACCTCAATTTTTAAATCAGCTTTCAGACCTTTGAAAGGGCTACTTTTAAGGGGCATAAATTTGCATTCAATCCTTAACGGGCGTACCATAAATCCGTCATAGTCTATATCTGAATAGGAGGGTACGAATGATTCCAGAAGAGCGGCTGGACTCCCTTCGCGCTAAGCACGCGGAACTTGAGGCAGAAATCGACGTCGAGGTACATCGCCCTCATCCAGACGACGGTCGTTTGGTAGAATTAAAAAAAGAAAAGTTGAGAGTTAAAGACAAAATCGAAGGCATACGTTAGCCTTTCTCCAAAGCACTTTATGATAGCTTTGGGACCCCGGTATTGCTTTTAGCCGTGCCGGAACAGGTGTGGTAGTTGCCATTTTTTCGCTCCAAGTATTATTGGTTTGGAATTTTTTATTGTACCCGGCGCGCGCTTAAGCGCGTTTTTTTTATGCTGTGATGCACCAACACAATCAGGTCCTATTAAACTCCCAAGCGCCGATTCGAAAGCGGCTGAGACCCTGGATAAGCTCCCCGCGAGCGAAGCAGGAGGTGCGATGGATGCAATCACACGCGGTGCCATGGGTGGGCTTCACCTGCTGTTGAGCGTTGTTGTCCTGTTGATCGTTCTCGTGGCCCTTGTTGCGCTTATCGATGCAATTTTGGGACTCTTATCGGCCGTGCAGGGCACCCCGATTTCCCTTGAAAGGTTGTTCGGTCTGCTTTTTCAGCCCTATGCCTGGGTACTTGGAATTCCCTGGGA
>CAXMNO010000480.1:0-6065 GCA_964194655.1 uncultured Acidimicrobiia bacterium | reverse complement strand
GGAGATGCGACGCTCCTACCTCGATTATGCGATGAGCGTGATCGTTTCCCGTGCGCTTCCAGATGTTCGAGACGGCTTGAAACCAGTGCACCGCCGTATTCTCTATTCCATGAAGGAACAGGGCTACGATTGGAACCGGGCTTACCGTAAGTCGGCACGTGTCGTCGGTGACGTTATGGGTCAATACCATCCCCACGGTGATGCCGCGATTTACGATGCCATGGTTCGTATGGCGCAGAATTTCTCCATGCGCTTGCCGCTCATCGACGGCCAGGGCAATTTTGGCTCCATGGATGGCGATAGAGCCGCTGCCATGCGTTATACCGAGGCACGGCTGCAGCGTGTGGCGAGTGAAGCGCTGCTTGAGGATATCGATCGCGATACCGTCGATTTCCGGGATAACTACGACGAATCGACGAGCGAGCCAGTCGTCCTTCCGGCCCGCTTTCCAAATCTTCTGGTAAATGGTGCGAGCGGTATTGCCGTTGGCATGGCGACCAACATTCCACCCCACAATCTGGGCGAAGTGCTGGATGCCTGCTGTGCCTATGTGAATTCCCCTGAGATCTCCATTGACGAACTGATGCAGATCGTACCCGGTCCGGACTTCCCGACCGGGGGCATTATCCTTGGGAAGAACGGTATCAGGGATGCCTATCACACGGGGCGTGGCTCAATCCGCCTGCGTGGCCGGGCTGAAGTTGAGGAAATTCGCAAAGACCGCTTTGCCATCGTCTTCAGCGAAATCCCCTATCAGGTCAACAAGTCCCGCATGATCGAGCGGATTGCTGATCTCGTTCGCGACAAGACCATCGAAGGCATTTCCGACCTACGCGACGAGAGTGACCGGCAAGGCCTGCGTGTCGTGATCGAAATAAAGCGTGATGCCGAGCCCGATGTCGTCTTAAACCAGCTCTACCGCTATTCCGCACTGCAAGGCTCGTTTGGCGCCAATATGCTGGCTTTGAACTCCGGTCGGCCGGAATTGCTGGACCTAAAGGCCATCATCGTTGCTTTCGTCGATTTCCGTGAAGAAGTCATCACAAGGCGGACGGCTTATGAATTGGGCAAGGCGCGCGATCGTGCCCACATCTTGGTCGGCCTTGCAATTGCGGTCGCTAATATCGATGCAGTGATCACGCTTATCCGCGCGGCACCCGATCCGGCGGTTGCCCGTGAAAACCTCATGGCGCGGGATTGGCCCGCGAACGATGTCGCCCCTCTCATTCGCCTTATAGATGAGCCAGGGAGAGCGGTTTCCGAGGAGGGGACTTACAAGCTCTCAGAGATACAGGCGCGCGGGATCCTCGAGTTACGCCTGCAACGTCTTACCGGCCTTGAGCGGGAGAAAATTGCAGGTGAGCTGCAAGAAATCGCGGCCCGTATTACTGAATTCTTAGAGATTCTGAGGTCGCGTGAGCGTTTAAAGGAAATCCTGCTCGGCGAACTCACTGATATGAAGACGCGGTTTGCCACACCGAGGCGGACCGAGATTCTCGAACACTTCGGCGAATACGATGACGAGGACCTGATCCAGCGCGAGGATATGGTCGTAACGGTCACCCGCACCGGCTATATCAAGCGCGTGCCGCTTTCTACATATAGAGCGCAAAGGCGTGGCGGTAAGGGCCGCTCCGGCATGGCGACGCGCGATGAGGATTTTGTCAGCAAAGTCTTCGTCTGCTCCACCCACACGCCGGTCTTGTTCTTCTCCTCGCGCGGTATGGTCTACAAGATGAAGGTTTACCGCCTGCCTGTCGGCACGCCCCAGGCACGCGGCAAGGCTTTGGTGAATTTGCTACCCCTTCAAGAAGGCGAGCACATCACGACCTTTATGCCACTGCCAGAAGACGAGAACGTTTGGAACGAGATGGATGTGATTTTCGCCACCTCCAGCGGCGGGGCCCGGCGTAATCGCCTTTCTGACTTCACCCAAGTGAAGGCCAACGGCAAAATCGCCATGAAGCTTGAGGCCGAAGATGGCCGCCTTGTATCCGTTCAGACCTGCACGGCCGAGAACGATATCTTGCTCGCAACGGCGAAGGGGCGTTGCATCCGCTTTTCCGCCCATGAGGTTCGTGTCTTCTCAAGCCGCACTTCCACAGGTGTTCGTGGTATCAGACTTACCTCGGGCGATGAAGTCATCTCCATGTCTGTCCTGAACGGCATGGGCGATATCACGACCGAAGACCGTGATGCCTATCTCCGCTATGCCTCGGCACAGCGGCGCGGTGAGGGTGAGGAAAACGGTGATGCGCTCGAAGGCAGTGGAGCCGAAGTTGCCTTGAGCGAAGAGGCCATCGCCCAAATGGTAGCGCGCGAGCAGTTCATTCTTTCAGTTTCCACTGACGGCTATGGCAAACGCTCTTCTTCCTTCGAGTATCGGCGCACCGGGCGGGGCGGCCGAGGCATCGCGAATATGGACCTGGGACGCGGTAAGGATCAAATGGCGAGTGTCGTGGCCGCATTCCCAATAGAACCAGGCGATCAAATCATGCTGATGACTGATGCGGGTAAGCTCATCCGCAGTCCTGTGCATGGTGTCCGCATAGCCTCGCGCAAGACCCGTGGCGTGCTTCTTTTCCGCGTGGCGAAGGCCGAACGTGTTGTCTCGGTCGAGCGGGTCGAAGAAGATGAAGAAGCGGGTCAAGATGAGGTTGAGAACGGCGATGGCTCACCCGCAAGCGAAACTGCGAGTGATAGTGGAGTGGAGAGCGGGAGCGAGGCATGAGCGAAGGACGCCAGCCTTTGATCGGTGTTTATCCGGGAACCTTCGATCCTATAACAAAAGGCCACAGTGACATTATCCTGCGAGCCGCCGGTGTCGTGGACGAACTGATTATTGCCATTGCCGCCAACGCAGGTAAGGCACCGCTTTTTGACTTGGAAGAGCGGTTAGCCATGGTCTCGGAAGAAATCGTGACCTACTCGCAAAAACGGGCGCAAATTAGGGTCATGCCCTTCAATGGCCTGCTCGTCCACTTCTGCCGCGAGCAGGGCGCTCTTGTCCTGGTGCGCGGCTTAAGGGCTGTTTCAGATTTCGAGTATGAATTCCAGATGGCTGCGATGAACGCACGCCAGGCGAAGGAAATTGAGACGATCTTTTTCATGGCCTCCGAACAGCACCAATTCATCTCCTCTTCCTTCGTGAAGGAAATTGGGCACCTTGGCGGGGATGTTTCTAGCCTTGTCAGCGAGGGCGTTCGCCGCCGGATCGAGGCGAAGGTGAAAGACGGGCATTAACAACGTTTTTCAAGGGTCATCTCGCCCCAATCGATAGCGATAGTGGAGCACCGCCCAAGCTAGAGCAATTAAGCCGAAAGCCAGGGGTAAGGGTTCTTTCAAAAAAAAGCCCCAAGCGCTTAGGACTGTTGCGAGCACGATGAGATAGACGCGCAGGCGTTTTGGGTCGTCGCCTGTGATAAGCCGCAAGAGGCGTTCTGCCACATTCACCACTTGAATGAAGCTTGAAGTCACGATCAGTATGCCGACGACTGCGCTCGTGATGAAAATCATGGCGAAGATGTATTTTAGGGCATCGAGGATGAGGTCGAGGACTTCCATTACACGCTTTATCTCCCCTTGAAGATGGTATTTCACCTGATCCAAGGGGGTGGGGCAAGGTCTTCGGCGCATAGGGTGAAATAAACCTGGAATGTGCTGTTGACCACCCGCTCGTGGGCCACTATGTTCCCCCCGCGTCGCGATGCTAAGGCCGCGCCGCGAAAAGCAAAAAGATGATGGGCCTGTAGCTCAGTTGGTAGAGCAACTGACTTTTAATCAGTAGGTCGCCGGTTCGAGACCGGCCGGGCTCACCATTTATTTTGCACATCGCCGCCGGCCAACCCGATGTGCTGGTGCCGGTTCGAGGTGGCAGCTCTCACCTCCACCATTTTTTTGGTTGCGATGCACGCAGCCGCCACGCCAATACTCCGCATAGCTTAATTGCAGCTCACTGGGCCGCCGTCGTCTTGATCGGCGATGATTGTCCAATCGCCGTTGCGTTTTACGATCAAGAAGGTGATGCCGTCGTCGCCAGCCTCGTCCTCACATGTACCTGTGGCCCAGCCGTGTTTGCCTTCGTCCGTATCACCGAGGTCGGTTGTGAGAAGCACCGGATCGGGGTTTAGGAAATCTCTGTAGCGCTCCACGACTGAGAATTTTGGATGCCCATGGTCGTGCCCGGCGGAGAAGACGACCCACTTTGGGCTAACAGCCTCGATAAAGGCTTTTGAGCTGCCATTATCAGACCCATGGTGGGGGGCGATAAGGATGTCGGAGGCGATAGGGCGCGCAGCGCTGTTATCGATTAAATACTTTTCGGTGGCGAGGGTTGGGGAGTCCGGGGGCGTGTTATCCTTGCGCCCGACGGCATCGCCGGTGATGAGGATCGATTTCCCCTTGTATTCCAGCCTGACCACAAGACTGATGGAATTGCGCACGCGTGAGACGTAGTTGCGGTGCCCTTCTGGAAAGCCGAAGGTCCAGTCCGATGGCGGTTCGCTAAAGCCTGAGAGGATATAGAGCCGTGCATCGCCAAAGCGCCACATCGTGCCGTGGGTGAGTTGGTCGTAGCGCATATCGACGTCGCGCGTGCCGTTCTTCGCCGTCGCGTCACGAATGGCCTTTTGCATCTTGGCCCAAGTTCCATTGTTGGGCCTTTGGTGGCCGGTGCGAATGACCGTATCGACGACACGCCCGGCGAGGATCTCATCGGCGGCCGCGTTGTGATCGGCGTCCGTGTGGCTCAAGAACATCAGGTCGATCTGTTCGTCTTGGGGGATGTGGTTCAAGATCTCCTGCGATACCTCGTCGTCGGTATTCCAATGACCGGTATCAAAAACCAAGAAATAGCGTTCGTGTTTTTTTATTGATGTGTTGGGTTTGGTATTGCTCTGAATTTTGATCAGCGTGGCGAGGCCCGCACCTGTGTCGATGACCCGGAAATAGACGCCATCTTCGTCTGGCAGCAGCTGGGCGCTCAAGCGAGGGATAAACAACAATAGGAAAAGCGCAGCCAGCATGAATCTGGATGTATTCCGCATTTCATATTGCTCCTATTTATAGCAGGAATTTAATTATAGCACTCGGAAAGGTATATAAAATAATATAATGGCAAAGCAACCTATATTGATCCCTCAAAGGTTGTTTCAGGCCCAAGGCAGGTCCTTTCGTCATCCCGATTTATCCCGGATTATCCCGGATTTGAACTGGGATGCCGGGATCGGTGACGCTCGTCGCAAGAGCCGCGATCAGTGGGTCTCAATCCCCCTCGCGCTATGACGAGGGGGAAGGGGATAAGGATGAGCTTTGCCAAGGGTATGACCAGGGCGTGGTGCCTAAAAGGCGGAAGCGTATACCCTCGTCACACTCCAAAAATTGCCGACGGTTGCCCCGCACGCAGCTTAACTGCAAACGTGCGGGGACCATCGCACCCCGAGGTTGGCGTGGGGTGCGTCTTGCTTTACTTGCAAATGCAAGAAAACTCAGGCACTCAATAATGGAAGTGGCCGCCCACGACAAAACCGCTCTCGCCGGTTTGAAGGAGACGGCAAAAGACGGTTTAAGATCGCTTTTTCGGCTATAAAATCAAGATTGATGATCACGAGATCATGCTCCTTTGTCTAGTCATTGGAGTATGTAGGCTCCGGTTGGGTGTTGCCACACCCGCCGGGGCCGCCTTCACAATGCCCCAGCACACCACGTTTCACCGTGCTAGGCAAGAGCGAGTCCGCTTTCGCGTAATTCTTTTTATGGGGGACTCAAAGTCTATACGACTTTTATCTTGCGCGGATCATTTTGTTTTTAAGTTCTAGCCAAAAAGATATGCAGATACGTCAATATTCCGAGTGGCAATTTTCAAACCAGATTGGACTTCGTCACGTTCCCGTGTGTATTCCGACAATGGTAGTCCGTAGTGGGTGGCTATTTCTGATTCATCCTCTTGAGTTACCTTGATACCACAAACGCGCTTCCAGCAGACTGCAAACCTGCGGGCCAAGTCGCGGTTTCTCCAATTCTCCGTTTTTAGAAAGGGAGCGATTTTGCTCCACTCTGCGTAACCT
>CAXMNO010000479.1:0-3389 GCA_964194655.1 uncultured Acidimicrobiia bacterium | reverse complement strand
GCTTCGCCATCCAGTCCTTACGCTCTTGGCGCGCGCCATTATCGACACGCCCACTTGCCGCCTGCTCTACAGCAGCCAAAACAGCACCTGGATCGCCCGCTATACCAAGCGACACATCCCGGTTCTTGCCCACGGTGCGATAATCTAGATCGATTTGCACCAGTGTCGCTTCCTTGGAGATGCGCTTGCCATACCCCATGCGGAAATCGAACGGTGTCCCGACGATCAAGATGACGTCTGCCTCGTTGAAAGCCATACGCCGGGTGCGATCGAAATGATGCGGGTCGCTTGGATGCAGCATGCCGCGACTGGCACCGTTGAGATAAGTCGGAATATCAAGCGCCCGAACTAGGCTGATTGCCTCATTATGACCGCGCGCGGCCCAAACTTGCTGACCAAACAACACGGCCGGGCGTTTCGAATTGACCAGAATATCGGCCAGCTTCTCGATATCCGCCGGATCGCCGATTGAGCGCGAAGAGGCACGGTAGCCCCCTGGCTGCGGGATCACGGCCTTATCGAGCGACACTTCAGCGTCAAGAACATCGCGTGGAATTTCCAGATATGAGGGGCCATAGGCACCTGCAAAGCACTCCCGCGCTGCCATTGAGATCATGTCCGCCACGCGTTCCGTCGAAAACACACCGGAAGAAAACTTCGTGATCGGCGCCATTATATCCACATGCGGGAGATCTTGTAGCGAACCTTGCTTGTGCTGTGCCAGCGAGCTTTGCCCACCGATGTGGAGAACCGGGCTTTCCGAACGGAAGGCGGTCGCAATGCCAGTGACCGCGTTCGTGCAGCCCGGACCCGCCGTCGTCACAACACAACCAAGCTTACCGGTTTGCCGGGCATAGCCATCGGCTGCGTGGGCTGCCACCTGCTCGTGGCGAACATCGACGATGCGAATTCCCTCATCGATGCAGCCATCATAAATGTCGATAATGTGCCCGCCACACAGGGTGAAAATCGTATCGACACCTTCATTCTTCAGCGCCTTAGCAACCAACCGTCCACCGGAGACGATACTCTCGTCGGTGCTTTTCGCTTGCAGTGTGTCAACTGCTGTGGATGACATTTTGCTTATCTCCCTCTAAAACTTGGCACCAGCAATAGGCCCTCAAGAGCCACGCTTGAGTGCCGCATTACTCTCACCTTTTCCCACGTCCTCCGGACTTTCCGCCCGGCTGAGTTCCTCAAACTCTGTCCAGCTTCTGCGCACATGCGCATGAAGCCGCATTGTATGTTCACGCACGAGATCGCATGCCAGATCGGCATCGCGACGCTCAATCGCTTCAATGATGTGCATGTGATCGACCACCGAACGGCTGATCCTGTCTCCCTCAGAAATTGCGCGCGATCTAATCGCCCGCATATGAAGGAAGAGGCCATCTGCTATATCCTTCAACATGCCGCACTTCGAGAGCTCGAGAATGCGTTGATGGAAGGTGATATTGGCCTCCGAATACTCATCGAGGTGGGCGGCTGCCTCATCCTTACCGTATTGGGCGGCCAAACGGCGCAAAGATCCAATTTCCTTATCGGTTGCATGAACGGTTGCGAGGCGGGCCGCCATGGATTCAAGCGCCGCCCAAACCGTAATCATCTCCAATACCTCCTCAAGCGACTTGCGCTTGATGAAGACACCTTTGCGCGGCTGGATCTCAACGAAGCCTTCCTGCTCCAGGCGCGCGAGCGCTTCGCGAATAGGCGTACGCGAAATGCCCAGCTGTTCGGACATCTTGCGCTCTTCAAGGCGAAGATCGGCATCATCAGCATAGATATTCATGCTGGTAATACCCTCTTTCAGGACATCGTAGATATGGTCCTTGAGAGAGAAATTCATGCCAACCGCTTTTAATTTAAGCCCGTTAGACATCTATAGCCTCCGCGTCGCGATGGACCCGCCACAACCTTGAAAATTCCCCTCGACCCAACAAACAACCTTGTATCTGGTATACCTTGAACCAAAAATCTTAGGCCCGCAACCCCGCGGCGGGATTTAGAGCTGGCCTTTCCACCTGGTGGCAAAAACGAACGGACACGCATTTTTGTTTGATTTATTTTTGAAGACATTTCTATTGGTATCTGGTATACCAGTCAAGCAATAAACGAGCCGCTTGTCCTTTTGAGAAGAACTGGAGGGACAGGAGAAAGTACGCCGGGCTCTTAGAACGTGGTTCGCTTGAGGCCAAATAGGGCCTCATTAAGGGGGAGATCGAAGCGATGAATCTCTATGAATTTCAGGCCAAGGAAATCCTTGCTCGCCATGGCGTTCCTATTCCCGCGGGCCATGTCGCGGAAAGTGCAACGGATGCGGAGGCGCGGGCCAATGAATTGCCTGGTGAGAAATTTGCCGTAAAGGCGCAAATCCATGCAGGCGGGCGCGGTATCGCAGGTGGTGTCCGGCTTGCCGCCACACCGCGCAACGTGCGCGCGATCGCCGAAGAAATGATTGGCTCAAGACTAGTGACGGAGCAAACGCGCAAAGACGGTGAAGAGATTAAAAGTGTCTATGTGGAGGCTGCGGTCGATTCAGAATTCGATCTCTTTGTGGCCGTTTTGGTCGATCAAGCGACTGGCGAGCTCACAATAATCGGATCGAAGTCCGGCGGTGTCGATTTCGAAAAGCAGGTGAAGCTCGACCCGGATATTGTGGTGAGCCTACCCGTTTCGCTCGACGGCACCTTCTCACAGAGTGACGGCAAAGCCTTCTTGAGCAAGCTTGGCCTTGAGGGAGAGCTTGCAGAGCGTTGCCGTGAAGTCCTCTCCGCCCTCGCACGGGTTTTTGTGAAGATCGATGCGAGTTTGGTTGAGGTTAATCCTCTCACCATCACCAAGGATAATCAGCTTCTCGCCGTCGATGCCAAGATCACCTTGGATAACAACGCCCGCTTCCGCCACCCCGAGTTCGATCTTATGGCAGCGGAAAGCGTCATCGACGAGGTCGAAATGCGCGCGCAAAAGGATGAAATCAACCTCGTGCGTATGGACGGCAATATCGGGATGGTGACGAACGGCGCAGGCCTGGCATTGGCAACGCAAGACATCTTGATGGATGCGGGCGGGAAGCCAGCGAACTTTATGGATATCCGCACAACAGCCACAAGCCTGCAAGTTGCGCGCGGCATCGGCTTGCTGCTTGCCGACCCGAAGATAAAAGTCCTTTTGATCAACGTTCACGGCGGCGGCATGACAACATGCGACACGGTGGTCGAGGCGCTCGCATTCGCCAACGCCCATGCGGATCGCAAACTTCCCGTGGTTTTCCGTGCAGCCGGGCAAAACGCGGACTATGCGCGAATGCTTCTTAAAGATCGGCGCATCGCCCATGAACCCGTTGACAGCATTTCAGATGCGGTCAAGCGCGCAATCGCTTTGGCAGCTTA
>CAXMNO010000478.1:0-5034 GCA_964194655.1 uncultured Acidimicrobiia bacterium | reverse complement strand
GATATCGGGCGCCTTGAGGACCAGCGCGACGAATTGACGGTTAGCTTGGCAGAACGCACCATCGAGATCGCGACGTGGCAGGATCGGAATTCACAGCTGGAAGACGCGCTTAAACGTCAGGTCGAGTCTTTGAGTTTGGCGGAAAAACGCAATAAAGCGCTTAGCGCCGGTTGGAGTTTGAAGTATGCCGATCTTTCAGCCGAGCGTGACGTTCTCGGGCAACAGATATCAGGGCTGAACAATCATATTTCGCAGCTGGGTGAGCAGAATATAGATGCCGTGATACGGCTGCGAAGGACCACCGAGCTGGCTGTTGAAAGCCTGGAAAAAACGATCGAGGCGACGGGCCTTGCCCCCAACGATCTTTTGACGATCGCGGGCTTGGCTGTCCATGATGAAGCAGAGCTGCATGTTGTCGCGGACGTAGTAAGGCTCCCAGCCGAGCGGCGCTCCGTATCATTAAGCCGTACTTTGGGACGCGGTGGCCCATATGTCGGCTATGATGGTGAAGATTACAGCGCAGCGCATTCGGAGCTTTCCGACGCATTGCATCTATTGGATACCAAGCTCGAACGCTGGAAAGTCCTGCAAGATTTGATGAGAGCCATTCCTCTCTCCCCCCCGCTGGAGGAGTTTGAGATAACCAGCTACTACGGTACGCGGCGCGATCCACTCAATGGCCGCAAAGCACGACACCTCGGTATGGATTTTGGCGGAGATAGGCGCGCTTCGGTCTACGCGACGGCTCCTGGGCGGGTGACGAAGGCCGGTTGGTATGGGCAGTTCGGAAAATTCGTCGAGATCGATCACGGCTTCGGAATCAAGACCCGCTATGCGCATTTAAACGATGTTATTGTCAAGCGCGGAGATGGGGTGACGAGCCGACAAAAAATAGGTACTGTGGGTACCACAGGTCGTAGTACCGGACCTCATGTGCATTATGAGATCCACTTTAATGGTACTCCGCAGAATCCAGCAAAATTTTTGACGGCAGGGAACAATGTTTTCAAAGAATAGTAGCTCAGGGCGCAAGCCTGAAGCCAAGGTTGCCCCCTCTCAGTCCACAACGGCGCCTCCCGCTCAAGCTGCCCCTTCACCAGCGGCAACAGCGCAAACACAGGCATCCGCGACTCCAAAGCCCACGTCTTCGGCGAGTAGCGGTATTCCTTCGATCATTTCCGAGGATCTTCGAATCGAGGGGAATTTAATTAGCCGCGGCGAGTTGCAGGTTGATGGCACGGTCGTGGGAGATATCCAGGGAACAAATATTGTTGTCGGGAATTCCGGGGAAGTTACTGGGAATGTTGTTGGCAACACTGTTCGTGTTGCAGGTAAGCTTCGTGGATCGATAGATGCGGAAAAAGTGGAGCTTGACCAGTCGGCCCGTGTGACCGGTGACCTTCGCCATGACGAAATATCGATCGCCTCGGGTGCCCAATTCGATGGCAACGTTATGCGTCGTGGCCCCAATGTGGTGAGCGAGCCGAAACTTCAGACAACAGCCACGGCAGTTGGACCTCGTGAGGATGCAAAGCCAGCTAGCGTGCCAACGGATAAAGTACCCGGTGGTAGCGTGCAAGCGAGCACAAAACCAGTCTAAGATTCGTTATTAATCCTTGGAAAATAGGCGCTTAGTATTTTTCTCAAGGTGGCTGCTTGTGATTTCTCGAACGGACCGTTAAGGGCGCGATTGATGTCGGCTGGTCTTCGTTAGAGACCAACCCTTTCGCCGTCCTAAATTGAATAAAGTACGGCTCGAAGAATAGTCACGCCGCGTGTGGCAGCTCGTTAGCCTCGGGCCTCATCCAATATTTCCCTGTACAGGACCGGATCTATATTCCCGCCGGAGAGAACGATCGCGCTCGTACGGTCCCTGGTTTCGATTCGCCCGCTCAGGAGGGCGGCGAGTGTGACCGCGCCGCCCGGCTCGACGACTAATTTCAGTTCTCGAAAGGCGTAGCGCATCGCTGCTCGAACCTCATGATCACTGACTGTTAGACCGCCTGAGAGTGTCTTTTTGTTTATCGATAGAGTTAATGCGCCAGGAGAGGGTGAAAGAAGGGCATCGCAAATAGAACGCGCATCCGGCCTATTGGTTTCTTGCTGTCCACTCATCAGTGAGCGGCGTGTGTCATCGAAGTCTTCTGGCTCGACTGCGTAAATTTTGCACTCTGGGTATCTGCTCTTCAGTGCTAAGGAACAGCCAGCAATGAGACCGCCGCCCCCGCAGTTTATAAGAACCTGTTCCGGTATGGCGTTTTTTTCTTCTGCTTGCTGTGCAAGCTCCAAACCGCACGTGCCTTGACCTGCAATAATCTCAGGATCATCGAAGGGAGGGACGAGGGTTGCACCATGTTCGGCGCGGATGGCGTTACCGATCTCCTCACGAGACTCGTTATAGCGATCGTAGGTGACGACCTTAGCCCCGTAGCTTTTGGTGTTGGCGATTTTAATTTTGGGGGCGTCCGCGGGCATTACAATTGTTGCAGGAATTCCTAAGAGAGATGCAGCGGCGGCTACGCCTTGGGCATGATTACCTGACGAGTAAGCGACGATGCCGGCCGGACGCTGATCTTCTGGTATCTGGCTAATCCTGTTGAAAGCGCCGCGAAATTTGAAAGATCCGGTCCGCTGCAAGATCTCAGGCTTTATAAGGACCCTGCCACCGAGCTTTTGGTTGAGCGCAGGGGACTCGAGCAAGGGTGTTTTAATGGCCTGGCCTGCAATCCGCGTTGCCGCTGCTTCAATTTGAGCAAGCGAAGGTGCAAAGGCTTCAGTTTCGGTCATTGTCGAGCCAGGCGAGGAGTTCATCGATTGCTTGCTCCGATTCGGGTTCGTCAAGTAAAGGTGCGTGCCCGCGATTTGGAATGAGCGTCTGCATCAAATCGGGCTTTACTTGCTTCATTCGTTGAAAGGTCTTTTCGCTGAAGATATCCGATAAGGCGCCACGAATGGCGAGTGTAGGAACCCCAGCAAGGGCCCGAAAATAGGGCCAAAGATCCGGAATCTCACCGCTTGTCCGAACAGCTTGCGCCATAGCGCGAGGATCCCAATCGGGATGAAGCATTCCATCGGGGCCAAGTTTATAGGTTGCTTTGGCAAAAATCCGCCAACGGTCGTCGTTTTCCAGGTTCAAGTTTGGGAAAACTGTTTTCAATCGCGTAACGGCACACTCCCAATCCGGTAACGGCTTTGAGGCACCCAGAACCTCCATAATCCCTTTTGTTGCGGTCATGTCGAGTTCAGCGCCGATATCATTCAGCACCACACCTGAAACGAGGCCAGGCTGGGCGACTGCTATCCCCATCGCGAGCAAGCCGCCAAGCGATGTCCCAACAAGCAAGGCACCGTGTAGGCCGATCGCCATCATGATCTGAACTGCATCGTCGAGGTAGACCTCGGGCCGATAGCGCCTTGGATCGCTGTCATAAGCAGACCGGCCGCGGCCCCTGTAGTCGAAGGCAATCACGCGGCGCTTCGGGGCCAGGCGCCGGGCTGGAATATCGAAATCCTTTGCATTGCGCGCCAGACCGGCAAGGCAAAATACGGGTGTGCGCTGACTGATGGGGTCGCCGTAGTCACGACAGTAAAGGCGAAGGCCATGGCGCGAGGTGATAAAGCGCTCACGATATCCAGGCTCTTCGCCCGACCCCATGGCTTTATAGCCCTAGGAGTGGTGGTAGCTCGGCCAGGTTTTGGATCACCGCGCGTGGCTTTTCGGGAATGCGTTCCGTCGTCTTATTGAAGCGATTGACCCAAGCTACGTTAAAGCCAAAATGACCAGCGGCGGCCGCATCCCATGCATTGGAAGACATAAAGCAAACCTCACCAGCCTCAACGCCAAAGCGGTCAAGGACAAGCTGATAAACGCTTGGAGCAGGCTTGAATATCCCAACATCCTCGACGGAGAGAACCGCATCCAAATTTCCAGCTATCCCGGCGGATGCGACAGCGGCATCGAGCATTTTGGGCGATCCGTTAGAGAGAATGCCCGTTTTCATATCGCCATCTTTTAAAGTTTGCAGCATGGCGGGAACTTCGCGGTAGGCATCGAGCGTTAGATAAAGCTGCATCAGCTCGTCGCGCAGCGCGTTATTCTCGACCCCATGCGCCTCCAGCGCAAAATCCAGGCCGTCGCATGTAACTTGCCAAAAATCGACGTGTGCGCCCATCAAACTTCGCAGCCAAGTATATTCAAGCTGCTTTTGGCGCCAAAGATCTGAAACACCGGGTGCCTTCTCCCCCAAAGGAGCGCCACCCCGGCCAACAGCAGAGTGAACATCAAATAGCGTGCCGTAAGCATCGAATATACAAACGGCGATATCCGAAAATACCTGATTGGTCATACCGCGAGAAACCTCCAAGCCAATGATGCGAATTGTAGGCTAAGGATGCCTGCCTCATGACAATTGGCAAGACCCCTTTTTAGTGTTGGAAGACGCTGAAGGACGTAACCTCGGCCCTATGAGGCACCGCCTCGCGGGGGAGAAAAAGCCCAGGTAAACTGCGGCGTGCGCCGGGAGCGATAGATAAGCATCGCCTCTAGAACCCGCTGGACATAGTTGCGTGTCTCGCTAAACGGGATTTGTTCGATCCAGTAAACGAGTTCAACTTCATCCGTTCTGGGATCGCCGAATTCTTTAATCCAGCGATCGACCCTATGGCTTCCCGCATTGTAAGCAGCCAGAGCTAGAACATAAGCACCGTCATAGCGTTCGATCTTGCTTTGCAGGTAGCTGCGGCCAAGGCGAACATTATACTCAGGCTCTAGTGTCAGCCAGTCACGGACGAATTTTTCGCCTTCGCTCCGCGCGACCAATTTAGCTGTTGCCGGCATAAGCTGCATTAATCCCCGGGCGCCTGCTCTACTTACGGCATCGACTTCAAATGCGCTTTCCTGCCGGATAACCGCGAGCGTCAAGGCTTCTTCCGGCATATCGGCGGCTGGTAGTTCTTTTTCGGGGAAAAGCAGCCGTGGAATAGTTTTTCCTTGGCGCCGTGCGCTTTTCGCTGCAGTGAGGGAGAGATCAAGGC
>CAXMNO010000477.1:0-4806 GCA_964194655.1 uncultured Acidimicrobiia bacterium | reverse complement strand
GGCTGTGGCTGACCCGCCGCGATAAAATCCCAATAGATCCTGTGATATTCAGCCGGGCGGGCTTTTTCACCATTACGAATATCGAGAATGGCAAAGTACTGCTCTTCATATTTGCTATCGCCGGTAACGACATAGGTGCGGGCAAGCCTGGTTAAGTCATCCGAGCTCTGCCTCAACTCATCCGCCAAGAGATATGATGCATACTTGGAGAGATGTGTTTGCGCTACCTCGTCTTGCGAGTGAGTATAAAACCAAAGGCTAGCTCCTAAAAATAGGATCGCCGTAATATTGGCGGCAACAAGTATTTTGCTGGTCTGGCGAATAGGAAGGGACGCTAACTTACGCATAGGGCCTCGCAAGAAAAGATGCGGTTACAATCGCTGACTGGCCCTAAATTTAGTCACAATTTATGCATATTTGATTAATTCAATAATTTATGAAATTTAGACTCCCCGGATAGAATATCGCGATGTTCGAAGGAATGGCGTGGCGGTTACCCGCAAAGATAAAATGGCGGAGGTGAGAGGAGAAGCCTCGAACCGGAACCAGCACATCGGGTTGGCCGGATACTATGTGCAAATAAAATGGCGGACCCGACAGGATTCGAACCTGTGACCTCTGCCTTCGGAGGGCAGCGCTCTATCCAGCTGAGCTACGGGTCCTTTGAGGTCGACGCACTCTAGCAACTGAAATCAAGGGGTGCGGCGAACGCCTCTAAAGCCACGCTATAAGACAGCACGCGCGCTAGGGCAAGTGCCAAGTGACTTCCCCCGAACTGACTTTCCAGGCGCGCTGGGCGCGCTAAGATGCGGGGGAGGCTTTGCCGTCGCACAAGGGAGCAAAGAGGTATGGATGATACGGGTGTGACCCATGACTATTACGCAAAGAGCATGGAGCCGGTGCGCGCATCGCACGCGCCACTCATGAAGTTTTTTGCCAATTCCGGCTATCTAGAGCGTTTTGGCGACCCTGACTGCCTCTTTTTGGCGATGGGCGATCCCCATGAAATTCCGCCACCTGGTTATGTGGAGGCAATTGCAGCAGAACTTGAGCCCAGAAGCGGGAATTGGTTTGCCTATAAAACCTCGACAAGGCCAGCGCGCGAGGCTGTTGCCGCTTCTCTCAAAGATTGGCGCGCGATGGAATTCCGTCCTGAAGATATAGCCATTACGACGGGCGCCTTCGGCGCGCTGGCCGCTGCCATGACTGCACTCATCGATCCCGGTGATGAGGTCATTATCAACCAGCCACCGTGGTTCAACTACGACAACATGGCACTCGCGCGCGGTGGGGTGCCTGTCTATGTCCGCGTCAAGGAAGATTTCGATCTGGACTTAGATGCGATCGAAGCGGCGATTACAGCTAAAACACGCCTCATTATCGTGAACAGCCCCAACAACCCGACCGGGCGCGTCTACCCACCGGCGACATTGAAGGCTTTGGCGGCTTTGCTTGAAGAAGCTTCTAAGCGCAATGGCCGGACGATCTATCAGATTTCCGATGAGCCCTATGCGCGCCTGATCTTCGATGGGAAATCCTTCCCCAGCCCCGCCTCCTTCTACCCAAATAGCCTCATCACCTATAGCTATGGAAAAGTGCTTCTTACCCCAGGTCAGCGCATCGGCTGGCTGGCCCTGCCACCCGCGATGGAAGAAGCGCGCCGCAATGCGCTCAACGAGGCAATTATGTTGGCGCAGATCGTCAACGGCTTTCTTTTCCCGAACGCTATTATGCAATACGCGCTTCCGGCATTGGATAAACTTTCGATCGATGTCGAGGGATTGCAGGCGAAGCGCGATTTCCTGCTGACCGGGCTTCGCGAGGCCGGTTACGACGTACCCACCCCTGAAGGCACGTTCTATTTATTGCCAAAATCACCGATAGAGGATGATGAGCTATTTTGTGCCCGCTTGGCTGCTAGAAATCTCTATGTGCTGCCCGGATCTGTTTGCCATATCCCTGGACGCTTTAGGATTGCCTTCACCGCACCTATGGAGACGCTGGAAAAGGCCTTGCCGATTTTCGCCGAAGTTATGGACGAAATTCGCGCAGAATCAGGGGCTTAGCGGTTAGGCTTGTGACGCTTTCGCTTCCTTGCGTATGGCATGGTAGTTGCCCGCGAACATCAAGAGCGCGCCTAAGAAAACGGCTGTCTCGAGCGCTTCCGAATAGAACAGAAAGCCGACGAGCGCGATCAAGGGTAAGCGCAGAAAATCCATCGGCAAGATGAGAGAAGCATCGGCATATTGAAAGGCACGCGTAATGCCGTAGTGGGCACTAAGCCCTGTTATCGCAACGGCGATAAGCCAGGGAAGGTCTTCCAGGATAACCGGCGCCCAGGTCCAAAGCGCGAGCGGTGCACCTAAGAGCAACTGCATTGTCAGCATGTAAAAAAGGATTGTAATCGGCTGATCGCTACGCGTTAGGCCCTTGGTCGCGGCAAGGTTGACGGCGAACCCAATGGTAGCCGAAAGCGCGATAATAACGCCCATATCGATTGGCACTAAGCCCGGTCTAAGGATGACCAGCACACCGATAAAGCCTAGGCCGATAGAGATAAGGCGGCCGCTATTGAGCCTTTCGCCCAAGAAAAAGGCAGCTAAGAGGGCGGCCCAAATTGGGGTTGTGAATTCCAGTGCAAAGACGGTTGCAAGCGGCAATATGCCAATCGCCGTGATCCAGCAAGCCTGGCCGCCATAGTGAAAGGTGTTGCGCAGCAGATGCATGCGCCAACGCCGCGTGCGGTAAAAGTCTGGAAAGCGCACGAAACCGATGGCCAGGATGATCACTAAACCAATAGCACTGCGTAGGAAGAGAATTTGGAACGCCATCATGCTATCGAGAAGTTGGCGTGCGGCAACTGCCAATAACGCAAAAGAAACAAGGGTGCAGCACATCCAAAGCGCAGCCTTGACGAGGTCCCTTTGTTGCGGTTTCGCCCCGTCTGCTATCTTAGGGGAGGTGTTAACCGGACGCGTTATCAAGGGTTCACTCACTAATTATCTTCCCAATTCAATAAGGAGATTGAACACCACGCAATATTGGCGACCTTAAGATTGCCCATTGCCTGGAGAATCTTCACGTTCCAGCGCTTCGAGCGCCTGATGGTCGGCACCTGAGGGCAGTGGAGCATTAGGGTTCACGACCCAGCTTGCAATATCGCTTAAGACCACTTCAGCTTCCAAGTCGCGCAAGAGGAGATGCCAGCCATTCTCATAGACGACAAGGCGTTGTCGGTCTCGCTGATCCTCCGGCAAATCATGCCAGAACCGTAGAATCGGGGCCTTGGGGACGACTTCATCACGTGCGCCATAGAGAACAAGGGCCTGAAGTTCAATTTCCGGTGCGGCCACGAGTGCTGCGTCCATAAGGTTCACCAAGCCGTAAACAGCCCCGATGCGGGTTTCCTTAATGACAAGGGGGTCGCGGCCAAGGCCGCGCAGCATTTCGATATTATCGGAGGCTTGGATTCTCAAGCCCCGGCCACTGACCTCTGCCCAAGGCACGGTGTGCGCGCCCAGCCAAAGCGCCCACCTTTGATACCAGGGCATAGTCTCGCGCCCCCAAACGGCGGGTGCGGCAAGAATTGCGCCTTCAATCGGGGGAAGCATGTCGCGAGCCGCTGCCGTCAATATAACGGCGCCACCCATTGATTCGCCCAGGAGGAAAAGCGGAACATCAAGGTGGCGCGCGCGAAGCGAAGATATGGCTGTTGCCAGATCATCGATGATCGCTTCTTCCCCCGGCCAGGAGCCGGTATGGGGGGCTGCGCCAAATCCACGCTGGTCGTACGCATATGTCGCAATACCTTGGGAGGCCCAAAATTCGCCAGCCTCGACGAAGGCATTGGAATAGTCGTTAAAGCCATGCAAGGCCAAAATGACAGCCTTGGGTTTGGCCCCGTTCTCGCCTTCGGGCAACCAGCTCTCATAGGGGAGGGCCAGACCGTCGCCGGTCAGCAAGACCGTATCTTGGAACCCCGCCTCCGGCCCACCAGGATCTAATCCTGGCCCAGGGGGCAAGAGCCCCGGCGTGCACGCGCCAACGAGGGCGGCCATCAGGAGCGGAGCCAAGAACTTTAAAGACCCTAGACTAGGCACCTCCCGCCCCTCCTTCGCTGGTCAATTGCAAGAAGATATCCTCCAGATCGGTTTCGTCCGTTGTCACGTCCGCAACCGTCAAATTCTCGCTTCGCAAGGCCTCAAGGATGCGTGGCAGCGGTGAATCGCTCTTGCGGTAGCGGAAGAGAATGCGGTTAGGACCAACGATTTCCGCACCCAACTCGGCAAGGCTCTGGGGAAGGGCATCGAGGGGTGCGGTCAGATCTACGGTCAACTCCTTGCCGTCGAGGCGCCGCAGCAAGGCGGGTGTGGCGTCATGTGCGATCACCTGTCCTTTGTCGATAATCGCAATTTCGTCGCACAGCTCTTCAGCTTCTTCGAGATAGTGCGTGGTGAGCAGTATGGTGGTGCCCTCAGCGTTCAAGCGCCGCACGTAACTCCAAAGCTGGCGGCGAAGTTCGACATCGACGCCTGCCGTTGGCTCGTCCAGGACCAGAACCGGCGGACGATGAACGAGCGCCTTGGCCACCATTAAGCGTCGCCGCATACCGCCCGAAAGCGAGCGGGCATAGGAGTGGCGCTTATCGGCCAGGCCCATCGCGGTGAGGATTTCGGTCGTCTCGCGCTCGCGCGGTGGGACGCCGTAGAGCCCTGCTTGGATCTCCATCAGCTCTTGGGGCGTGAAGAAGGGATCGATGTTGAGTTCTTGGGGCACAACACCAATAGCCGCGCGTGCTTGGCGAGA
>CAXMNO010000476.1:0-3054 GCA_964194655.1 uncultured Acidimicrobiia bacterium | reverse complement strand
TCTCGGAGCTGCTCTTTATGTTCGAACCGATCAAGGTTTACGCAACAGCGGCAATCAAAGCTAAAACAGCAATGGCCCCGATGAAGGCGACACCCATGGAATTAAAAGCGGTCATGACTCTACTCCTCGACTTCGTGGGCGGCGCCCTGCCGCCCGTTCCTCATTGAGAGGGAATATGTGCCCCTGCGTGCCGCCGGACAATTGCGGACTTCGCCCAACAGCCCTTCGATTTTTGCATAGCGCTAGGGCGCTTTCAGCAAAAGTGCGCGCGGTTTTGCGCCCGCAAAGCGCGCACTATTAAAGGACTAGAGCATTTTTCATGATCGAAGGATCATTTAAAATTTTCTAAGAAGAGATGATAACGAGATCCATGGGTCGCTCGACACCTGGAACCTGTTCGCCGGGCAATAGCTTTTCCGCCGAACTCATCTCATAGCCCTGTTCCTTGGCGAGTTCAAAAGTCGCCCCATCGCAAATGGCCGTCGCACCCTTGATTTTGTTCATCTTCTCAAGCTTGGCAGAGAGATTAACGGCATCGCCAATAACCGTATATTCCAGCCGGGTTTCATCGCCGACCGCGCCAAAGAGGATCGATCCAGCCGCCAAAGATCCATTGACGGCAGGGCAGGGAAGGCCCTTTGCGCGACGCTCTTCCTGCCAGGTCTTGGCGGCCACTATCGTGTCACGCAATGCCCGCAAGCCATCGGCGGCATAGCTTTCAGATGGCCTTGAAGCACCAAAAGTCGCCATAATGCCATCGCCGAGAAACTTATCGATGCCGCCGCCATGCTGTCGGATAACCGGAGCCATTACGCTCTGGTATTCGGCCAAGAGCCCCATTACTTCGTCCGGTGTGGCTTCACTGGCAAAGGTCGTGAAACTCCGTAAGTCGAGATTCAAAATTGCGGCATCGCGCATCTCGCCGCTGCCAGCGCTGATCGCCTTATCGGCTGTTTTAATTTTAGCTGCCACGTCAGGCGCAAAAAACCGCGATAATTCCTGGGCCGCTGCATGGTCGGAAACGGCGCGGATCAGTAGTCGCTTTGACCGGTATAGAGAAACCGCAATAATCAGTGTGACCATCAAAAATGAAAGTATTTTGTCGAACTCCGCCCCTAAAAGCATCGAGTTCGAGGTCATGTAGGCGACATAGTCCTTCGTAATCATCGTGTCGGCGGCATCGGCAAAAATCACATAAAGCATCAAAATGCCCCAACCTAGCGAGGCAACCAGGCCGGTCCAAAGCACCAACCACCATTCAAAGCGCAAAGCACGAAGGGCGATGAAGATGAAAACGTAAAGAACGGTCGGCGCCTTTAAATAGAATGACGGCGGCTGTTCGTAACGAAGATGGAAACTCCATATGATCCCCATCAATAAGACAATATCGAAAAGGGCTGAAAGTAAGACCGACCAATTGGGTAAGCGGGTGCGATGGGACCAAACAATTCTAATCAGCGTCAGGATGAGATATGTCAGCAATGCCCAGGGAATGATATCGAAGACGATATCAGGCTTTGGCCCCAGCATATAAAGCGTGCCGAGTGTCAGTACGACAAAAAGCTGAAACCAGGAAATGAGCCTTTCCGTCACTTCTTCCTGCTCGTAAATGGCCAAGCGCACGCGCTCAGGGAACGAAGCAGTCTCAATCTTTTGCAGGAAACCCAGCAATGTACGGCCCTCAACCTTTGGATTGTTAAATCGCACTCGGTTTATCTTAAGGATATAATAGAAAGGGCCCAATTTGCCCGTCAGAATCATGTGAAGGACTTGTTACTGCCCTTGAGGCCAAGTTGGCAGGTCAGCTCCAAGCACCTAGAGGTCCAGCGACAAACCTTCCTGGGCAACGATTGCTCTGGGGCAAGAAGCGCGCACCTCGCTTGCGATCTTATCCATGCAGTTATCGTCATGCCCTGGGTCATGATGAAATACGACCAGACGATCTACGCCTGATGCCTTGCATAATCGCATGCCTTCTTGCCATGTGGAGTGTCCCCAGCTAACGAAGGTGGGAAATTCTTCATCCGTATAGCTGCAGTCATAGATCACCAAGTCGGCGCCTGCGATCAGATCTAGGATGCGCTCATCAGGCTGGCCGGGCACATGCTCGGTATCAGTGATGTAGCAAAGGCTCTTCCCGCCGTATTCGATCCTATAACCTGTCGCCCCGTTTGGATGATTTAAGGGTGCTGTGCGGATCTTTAGACCGTCATCCAGCGCCAGCGTCTCACCGGCTGAGAAGTCCCGATAGGTAACTTGGGCGGAGAAAATCTGTGGAGGTACCGGGAAAATGGGCGGGGCCATGAACTGGCAAAGCACCTCATGAAGATTATGATCTGGATACAGGTGTCCAGCCCAAATCCTGAACCGGTTTTTTGCATTAAAGAATGGGCGGAAAAACGGAAGGCCGGCAATATGATCGTGGTGTGCGTGGGTAAGCAGGATGTCGGCGTCAGTCGATTCGTGGCAGTTCAAACTATCGCCGAGGGGACGCAGGCCCGTTCCCGCATCGAGAATCAGTAACCGTTCGCCGCATCGGACCTCGATACAGCTGGTATTCCCCCCGTAGCGTTGATGTGCTGCGCCAGGACAGGCTATAGATCCTCTCACCCCCCAAAAGCGCAGCGAAAGCCCGTTTTGCTTCGCCAAGATACACTCACTCTCCGACCGGTTATTTCCTTATGTATGGTGTGACCGGTACAATCCAAAGAATATTCGCGAATTTTTTAAAAATCCCTGGCCAAATCGCCTGTTCTCTTCCTGTGAAGCCCTGGAACTTGGTGGCATTTTTGACTTGCCGCATCTGACAATCGAATAATCCAGGCGTCAAGCAATTGCCCTCCTGATAGCGGGCAGACCATCAATGATTCCACAGCGTGAAAATCATATCGGTATAATTCCTTTGGGCTTGCGGTCGCTGCATTTGCAGCTTTTCAGCAGTTCACGCTGCCCGTTGCATTGCCGGTTTTTCTGGAGGACCACCAGTACGATCAAACCCGCAGCGCCAACACCTGAGAGCTTTAACTCATGCGAGTTAATATCGGTCCATCAGAC
>CAXMNO010000475.1:0-2400 GCA_964194655.1 uncultured Acidimicrobiia bacterium | reverse complement strand
TGAAGAAGAAATTATTGAAATTAAAGAAGAAATTGAGATCGATGGCTCAGCGGAAAGGCTCCGCGACGAAGTGGGCGACCTGCTATTTGCCGTCGCTAACCTCGCCCGGCATTTGAAGGTCGATCCTGAAGTCGCCCTTCGCGGCGGGAACGATAAATTTGAAAAGAGGTTCCGTGCTGTTGAAGCCAAACTTGGTGAAGAACTAGAAGCTGCCTCCCTGGAAGAGATGGAAGCAGCCTGGCAACAGGTCAAGTCGGAAAACGGTTAAACCCTCATCTTCCAAAATGCCGCCGGGGTCCAGTTTAGGACCCCGGGTTGAATCGAAAATGCCACTCTTCTTTAGTCGTTAGCCAGCAAGTGAATGAGGCTTGATGTATCCCAGCGATTGCCGCCGCGCGCTTGGACTTGCGCATAGAATTGATCGACGAGAGCCGCTACTGGGAGACGAGCGCCATTGTGTTTGGCTTCTTCCAAACAGATGGCCAGGTCCTTGCGCATCCACTGCACGGCAAAACCAAAATCAAACTCACCTTGGCCCATGGTCGAGCCACGGTTTTCCATTTGCCATGAGCCCGCCGCGCCCTTTGAGATGACGTCGATAACTTTGCCGGTATCGAGGCCCGAACGTGCTGCAAAATTCAGCCCCTCCGAAAGGCCCTGGAGGAGCCCTGCGATACAAATCTGGTTGACCATCTTTGTCAGCTGACCACTTCCCACATCCCCTAAAAGGACGACGGCGCGGGCATAGCAATCGATCACCGGCTGGGCGCGGTTGAAGTCCTCTTCATTGCCGCCGCACATGACCGTCAAGATGCCGTTTTCCGCACCTGCCTGTCCGCCGGAAATAGGTGCGTCGATGAAGCCGATGCCCTTTTCCTTTGCTGCTGCACCGATTTCCCGGGCGACGTCGGCGCTGGCCGTGGTGTTGTCGATCAAGACGGAACCGGCGCTCATCCCTGCAAGGGCGCCATCTTCGCCAAAGATAACAGAGCGAAGGTCGTTGTCATTGCCTACACAAACGAAGACGAACTCAGCCCCCTCGGCTGCAGCTTTGGGCGTTGGACGGTGGCTGCCACCATGCTGGCTCGCCCATTCCTCGGCCTTCGCTGAAGTGCGGTTAAAAACCGTGACCTCGTGACCACCGGCTGCAAGATGTCTGGCCATGGGATAGCCCATAACGCCCAATCCGAGAAAAGCTGTCTTCGCCATTTTGTTTTCTTCCTTTTCAATCAGTCACCATGGCCCCTAATGCAGATCTCAATTGACAGAGATCGCAATCCGCACGGGCGCGGCGCAGATTGCGTCATGCGTCATAGTTCTGCAAGGGTCCGGATAGAGCTGGTGTAGTTATTAGGACGATGCATATAGCTTTGCCCGCACTTTCTACTTCGAAAATTCGCGGTTTTATCACTTCAGCCTTGTCCGTGCCGGGTAGCCCCGATAAAGAGCATGTCTTATGGAAGTTATTCTCACCTGGACCGGATTGAGCGGGCTTGCGCTCGCTTATTGTTTCTTTTGGGGACTAGTCGCAGGCGTCTGCCGGGGCTTCGCCGGATTTGGGCTTTCCGCGATTATTGTGACTTCTCTCACCCTTGTGCTCGCCCCGCGCGAGGTCGTGCCAATTGCCCTAATGCTGGAGATGATTTCCAGCCTTATCATGCTCAAGTGGACCTGGGGTGAAGTGCGGTGGAAGTTTCTCTCCCTCCTCCTTGTTAGCGCGGCGATTGGTACACCCTTTGGCGTTTGGCTTCTCACATGGGCATCCCCTGATAGTGTCAGAATTGGAATCACATTCGCGGTTCTGATCGTCTGTGTGATCTTGTGGCGTGGCCTTAGTTTGCGTTGGAGTGGAAGTCCTGGTCCGGTTCTTGGTGTCGGATTGATTTCCGGCGTCGCGAACGGTGCGGCTTCCCTTGGCGGACTCCCCGTCGCCGTCTTTTTGCTTGCAGCCGTATTCCCCGTGGCAGCCTTAAGAGCCACGTTGAACCTTTTTTTCCTGATAATAAATGCCTATGGCTCAGGCGTATTTGCGTTAAGCGGTTTGATTGATCAAACGACCATAATCCGAACCGCTCTATTGGTGATCCCGGCGACTATTGGAATTTTCATTGGGCATTACGGCTTCAAGCTGGCTGCACCGGAAACCTTCCGCAAACTAGTGCTGGGGGTTTTGACGCTTCTTGCTTCCAGCGGGTTGATACGCGCCCTTATATAAAGCTCAGACCAGTTCTGCGTGAGCCAGATCCAAAGACTTTGCCAGCATATCGAAAAGATCGTCGATCTCCTTCTCCGATATGATCAAAGGCGGGCAGATGCCCAAGACATCGCCCTGCACGGCGCGCACGATGAGCCCCTGCTCCATCGCTTTATCCGAAACCTTGGCTGCGGCCTTTGTCGTGG
>CAXMNO010000474.1:0-2981 GCA_964194655.1 uncultured Acidimicrobiia bacterium | reverse complement strand
CGCCGTTCTTCATCGAAGTGGAGTTCCCTCATGAGCTCACTTCAAACTCCTTATACGTACATCAAAGAGCATTACGAGCACACTGTACGTGTTGATGAAAAATTTCCAGTCGTTGCCAAGTTTGTTTGGTCGAGTTTCCGGCACATCACCGGGGATGCAGTCCTAAATGTCGGCTGCGGTTCGACCTTCTACGATTATCTTGCCCATTTTGGTGAGACGCCCAGCGAATACCTCGGCATCGACATCAATGAGAATTCGTTCGATTACATGCGAGACTCCAACCATCCAAGGCTCATGCAAGCAAAGGCGGATGCGGAGGATAAGAACGTAAAAGTCGATTTGCTTAGCGCTGATGTCTTTGATATCGCGAGCCAACTCAAAGATAGATTCAACGCTATCCTCAGCGTCGGCTTTCTCGCCACTTTCAATGGGGAGCGCTTGCGCGAACTGTTAGGCGTTCTGCACGGTGCTCTAAAAACCAGAGGTGTACTTGTCAAAGTTACTTGGCATGGGCCATACCGTACGCCTAAACAAACAAGCGACAAGCTCAAGTACGGATTCGACAATAGCGATGAAATCTCCCCCGCCGAATTGCTAACGGCCATCGAGCACGCAGGCTTTCGTGTGCGCCATAATCAGGTGCTGGCCTGTGACCCACGGACATATCGATGGGATGCGATTCAGGCGTGTGTGTTTGAAAGAGCATAAAGCGCTCTTGAATGCATAGCAGGGCTTTGGGTGGCGACAAGACACCCCTTTAGGCAACAAGCTTATAGATTTTTTCTCGTTGGGAGCTTCTTAGCGCCCAAAGAACGTCGAGGTTTCCTATCGTGCGTGACTTTAGCAATATCTACATTGAAGATCTTCTATCAAAAAGACATGCTGAAGAGGCTCAAGTAGACCTTTATAGAAGGGCCTTTTCTGAAGCCGGTATCGTAAAGATCTCCGATTTTTTCGCGCCTGCGATTTTCGAAGACCTGAAGTCGGAGGTGGAAGGGCTTCTTAAATACGCGAAAAGACGCGACTTTATTATGGGGGGCTACGACTCCCCGCGAAATATGTCGGTTGTCGGCGGGAAAACGATCTTTGAGCACTCAAGGAAGCTCGCCGCCCTCTATACCTCAGCCCCTATCGTTCATTTCCTTTCTGAGCTCGTCGGCCGAAGGCTGCATTTAAGTCAGCAAGAAGATGCCTTCATGACGATCAATCACCTTGAACATCATCAAGATACCCAGGGCTGGCATTTAGATGATGGCGCGCCTGCGGTCATCTACGCCTTGTCCTCTCCGTCCGCGCGGGAGGGGGGATCATTGGAATTCATCTCCAATTGGCCGGATTTTCGCAGTGAAACCGATCCATCTGGGGTACAGCCGATATGCGATTGCATCGAAGAAGCCCGCACACGAGGCGTGATAGAAACTGTGCATCTGGAGCCCAATTCCATGTACGTCTTGCAAAGCGATACAGCCCTCCATCGCGTGACCCCCTTAATCGAGCCCTCGCAAAGTCGAACCGTTCTGGCCGCCGGCTATGAGATGCGCAGCGTCGGCGAATACTCCAATACCGGCTCCGATCTTTATGAGGGTGCGTAACATGATCAAAGGCTATGAATTGAGAGAATGTTCACTTGGTGGCCACGGCGTTTTTGCGCGTCTGCATTTCGGCCGGGCGAAACCGTCATGATCGGAAAAATCGAAAAAGAGCTGGAGAGGAACCATAAGCACGCCTCTCAAATCGCCTTAGACAGATTTGTCCTGCACGGCGGCTTGGCACCTATGGTCAATCACGCTTGCGCGCCTAACTGCGGCATTCGTGTCAACGATCGGGGTGCCCATGACTATATCGCGATCCGCCTAATTGCGCCCGGTGAAGAAATCCTCATCGACTATGCGATGCGCAATTTCCGTATCGAGTATTTTCCAAAGCAGTGCTTGTGTGGGTCGCGCCAATGCCGGGGCCAAATCACTGGCTGGATTGATCTCCCGATCGGAAAGAAGCTGGAATACATGAGCTATGCCGCACCCTACCTTCTTGAAATAGATCACTCACTTATTGATTTAGATCAAGCACTTATGGCAACGCAAAGTCACACCTTTCACCCCCAAAACACGGCAAAGAGATAGTATTTCGTTATGGACAATCGTGCACTCGAAGCGCTGTTTATCCTCTCGCACGATCTGAATACTGCAGATCAAGAGTTTGGCGTTCTAACCGCAGAGCTAGAAGCAGCAGCAGCCAGGGACCAGCTCTTAATAATTCATGATAGCGAGGCTTCGCCAATCGGCTTGGCAATATGGGAAACCGACAAGGACAGGCCAGAAGGGTGCATTATCTTAACGCGATTTTTTGCCAAGCCCGACCAAAGGGTCGGCGCTTTCCGCTTGCTGCTCCGCGGGCATTTTCCAAGCCTCGGCATTTCGAGCTATAACCGCACGCTTGCGGGCGGCGGGGTGCGAAAGGTCCGCTGGTCACCCCCAAAGGCAAAGCCCCAAGAGAGAGCTACTATAAGCGAAGAGAGGATCCTGTCTTTCTTCCATGGATGCGAGGTATTGCCAGGAATTTTTGCCGATAAGACGACATCCTTCGCCGGGGGCGCCCAGGCGATGCGCAAAAACCTTACCCGGAAGCTTGACCCGGGATATGCCGGGACATATCTCGAATTCGGCTCGAAAAACGGAACGCTATCCCAGATCCTCGCAACAAGATCAGATGCCAATATCTTGAGCATTCACGAAGATGCCCTCACGCTTGAAATTGCAAGTTTCGACGCCAAGGATCTATCGAACATAGCATTTAAACACACCAAATTCGCGGATCTCTTCCTGCCGGACCGCTCCCTGGATGGCGGCATCATTTCGAACCTCGCCGGGACCTCAAAAGATATCGAGGCCGATCTGTGCCAAGCCATGTCCTTTATGCGAGAGGGCGCAAAGATCGTTATCGCAGACCACCAGTCTCAAGCGAACGAGGCTACGCTCGCC
>CAXMNO010000473.1:0-5818 GCA_964194655.1 uncultured Acidimicrobiia bacterium | reverse complement strand
GCTGGTAAACTTGATGCCGGTGCCGATGATAAGCAAGGAAGCTCAACAGCCGTTTAAAGCGCTATCTGAGGAGCTTCACGCGCTGGCAAAAGAGCGCGCGGATCTATCGGCAAGGTTCACGAGCCTGCTCAGCGAAGAGCTCGCACTTCAAGACCTCGGTTCAAAGCTGAAAAACTGGCACGACCTGACCTTCAAGCAATTCCTGGATGCGCTAAAGAGCAAAAAGGTCAAATTGTCCGGCCAAGCCAAGGAAGAATGGATGGAGCGTTTCGAGCGCCTTGGCACTCAGATCAAAGATCTGGAAACCACCCTTCGTGCCAAAAAGGCCGAGCTAAACCACCTGGTAGAAGAGCTTTACGGCCTAAACGAGGACGAAATCGCCTATTACAGGCAGCACGATTCCAAAAACTGAGGACTGTGCTGGTTCTCTATGTTTTCTGGGGTTCTATTAGGGGGTGCAGCTTCCCACAAGGTCTTCGACCGCATAAAGCTGAACCGGGGCCTCGCGTCCCTTTACGCGTTGTTCTGGTAGGGTGCGAACCTGAAATCCCGCGGGCAAGCGTGTCCGCACCGCATCAGATATCAATAGTACCTCGCCGATAGACTTGCAGGCGTCTTGAATGCGGCTTGCGACGTTCACCGTGTCGCCGATCACTGTGTATTCGAGCCGGTCTTCGGTTCCGATATTGCCTGCGATGACGCGGCCAAAATGGATACCTATTCCGTGCCTGATTTTGGCAAGGCCGCTGCTTTCGCGTTCGGCGGTGAGATCGGCAAGCGCGCGGTTCATGGCGAGAGCAGCGCGCACGGATCGTTCCGCATCATCGCTGCTTGGGTCCGGCGTGCCGAAGGTAACCATGA
Organism: uncultured Acidimicrobiia bacterium; assembly: GCA_964194655.1. Classification (GTDB taxonomy): domain Bacteria; phylum Pseudomonadota; class Alphaproteobacteria; order Kiloniellales; family Kiloniellaceae; genus JAJFGK01. The sequence goes on along the minus strand of CAXMNO010000473.1, from coordinate 4,957 downwards.
TCGCGTCACCGATGAACTTGTCGATCGTGCCGCCGAAGTCGAAAATAACCTCAACCATGCGCTTGTGATATTGGGAGAGGAAGTTGACCACCTCTGCGGGCGGCAATTTCTCGGTGATGGTGGTGAAGTCGCGGATGTCACAGAACATGACGGCCACCTCCTGCGTGCGGCCGCCGATGCCTGACAGCGTGTCGGCCTCCTTGGAAATACGAGACACAACGCCGGGTGAGAAATATCTGCCAAATTGAGCATTCGCGACTTCAAGCCTTACACCTTCAACTAAGGTTCGACGAGCGATCAGGGTGAGGTAGCCCATCGCCGCACCGGTGATAGCGATAACCAAGATGCTAACCGCAACTGCCTCAAGGCTAAGCGCAGGCCCCATCGCGGAATTAAAAAAGCCCGGCGAGACGACGGTGCGTGGGTCCCCTAAGGCATAATGAAGAAGGGCGAGGTGGACACAAATACCGCCGAGTGCAACGACGACTGGGTAAAGTGGGCGGATCGCGAGCGCATTCAACGCAACGAGCCCGAGTGTGGAGGCGGTAATCTGCGTTTTCAACATGAAGGCCGGAGGCACGTCGTCGCCCCCGACCGAGAGGTACCAGATGATCGGGAGCACACTCAAAAGCGCAATGTCGATCACGCATCCTGCCAGCCCGACCACTCTAACGGCTTGGCGGCGGGCCAGCAGGATGAGAGAACACTTGATCGCGACAAGCACGAGGGCTCCCACCACCGTCGTGGCGAACTTTTCGAATAACCCAACACCAACGACCCAAGTCGTCGCCACCACGACCAGCACAAATAGAGCCCGCACAATCTTCAGCGTGCGAATACCCTGACGCTCCCGCTCGAAGAAAAGTTCCTCAGACCGCGTGACCCGGTGTGTTTCAGCCATAGCGCTAGCTTAGCGCGGCACGAGCGCCACCGCTATGGTGGAGCTGTTGACACGCCCCACGATCACACATAGCGTTCAGCTCTAACATTCTTGGGGGTGCCTCGATATGAAAGTGGTGGTCGTCGTTGTAGGAGAGTGGCGCTTGGGCCGGTAGCGGTTCCGATATAGATATCCCGTGCGCCTCCGACATTTTCGGGGGCATTTTTTTGCCCGCTTTTCGGGCTGAGAGGAAGAGATGCGTTATTCCGCTGCCACGCCGCCGAGTTATTTCACGCTTGTCTTGCTGAGTGGCTTGGCGGTGGTTTCGCTCAACATGTTCCTTCCCTCGCTCTCGAATATCGCAGTGGCGTTCGAGGCTGATTATGCGTTGGTCAATCTCTCTATTGCTGGCTATGCGGGGATGACCGCGGTGCTGCAGCTCGTCATGGGGCCGCTATCGGACCGATTTGGACGGCGGCCGGTGATCTTGGCGGGCTTGGTGATTTTTATTCTGGCATCGCTCGGGTGTTCGCTGGCCACGGACATTTGGACATTCCTTTTCTTTCGCATGATGCAAGGCGCCATCATCTCCGGCTATACGGTCTCGCTTGCTGTTATTAGGGATACAGCGCAGGCCCGAAAGGCGGCGAGTTTGATGGGCTATGTCGCGATGGCTTGGGCTGTGGCGCCCATGCTGGGGCCTCTGTTTGGCGGGGTTTTGGATGAGCTCTTTGGCTGGCGGGCGAGCTTCTGGGCCTTCCTCGGTTTTGGCGTTGCGGTGTTCTCCTTGTGCTGGGTCGATCTGGGGGAGACCAACAAGGAGCCGTCGGAGACCTTCATGAAGCAGTTTCGCACATATCCGGAGCTCTTTCGCTCGCGAAGGTTCTGGGGTTATGCGCTCTGCATGGCCTTTTCGACGGGTGCGTTCTATGCCTTCTTGGGTGGGGCGCCCTTGGTGGCGACCACTTTGTTTCAGATGTCGCCTGCAATGCTTGGTTTCTACATAGGGACGATCACGGCGGGCTTTGTGCTGGGAAGCTTCCTTTCCGGGCGCCTTGCTGCCAGATTTAAGCTCACCACCATGATGCTTGCCGGTCGCTTTGCCGCCTGCGCTGGGCTGATTATGGGGTTGGTGTTCTTGAAGGTGGGAATCGTGCACGAGGTGACTTTGTTCGGCGCTTGTGCGTTTGTCGGCTTAGGCAACGGTCTAACGATGCCGAGCAGCAGTGCCGGTGCGATGTCGGTGCGCCCCACGTTGGCGGGAAGTGCGTCTGGCTTGTCAGGGGCGCTCACGGTTGCGGGCGGCGCTATCATGTCCGGCATCACAGGTGCGATCTTAACGGGCGAGAACGCAGGCTTTGCGCTTTTGGGTATGATGCTTTTTTCATCATCCTTGGGGATGGTTGCAGCATTTTATGTACAATGGATCGATTGGCGCGAGGGATAGGCGCTCTTGAGTTTTCTCCGAGATCCATCCTTCGAGCTGGGCTGAGAGTGAGCGATGAAAATCCAACGCCTGCCAGAAAACGATAAAACCAATGGCTGGAGCGCAATCCTCCCGAGGCGCGAAACAAAGGCGGCCTTGGTAGGTGACGTTGTGGCTGACTGGGTCATTTTGGGTGCGGGCTATGCGGGCTTGGCAGCAGCGCGCCGGCTTGCCGAGAACTGTCCAGGCCAACAGATCGCGGTTATCGATGCCGGTCAAGTGGGGGAGAATGCCTCTGGCCGGAATTCGGGCTTCGCCATCGATTTGCCGCATAATGTGGGCTCGTCGCTTGATGAGCTTGAGGGTTCGCAGCGCTTTATGCGCTTGGCCCGTGCGGCCATTGCACACTTGGAGCAGGTGGTTGAAAGCAATGGGATTGCATGTGACTGGTCGCGCGATGGCAAATACCATACAGCCGTCTCCCCACGTGGCGTCGGTGAGGTGCTGGAGCCTTTCGCAAGGGAACTTCAGGCGCTCGGCGAACCCTTCCAGTGGGTCGAGGATGCCAACCTCGAAGAAAAACTAGGCACCAAGCACTTCACTGCTGCTGTCTATACACCCGGCACGGCTTTGATGAACCCAGCAGCCCTCACGCGCGGTCTTGCCGATAACTTGCCGGAGAACGTCGTAATCTACGAGAACTCCCCCGTTGTGGAGGCGGATTTTCGCAACGGCATACAGCTTTCGACGAGCAAAGGATCGCTGCGTGGTCCGAAAATGATCTTGGCCGCGAATGGCTATAGCGAACAGTTCGGCTTCTTCCAGAATCGTTTCTTGCATCTGATCGCGCACGCAAGCCTGACCCGCCAACTTTCCCCAGAGGAGAGAGCAGCTTATGGGGTCGATGCACCTTGGGGACTAACGCCTGCCAACGCCTTTGCGGGCATTACCATGCGCTATACCAACGATCACCGCATCTTCATTCGCCAAGGGCTGAACTATTGCCCGGGTCAGCGGATAAATGAGGCAGAGACAGCCTCCGTTCGCCGCCGTCACAAAGTGCTTTTCGACCAACGTTTTCCAATGCTTTCAGGCGTTGAGACCGAACATAGCTGGAGCGGGATCGTCTGCCTGTCACGCAACAGTGCCCCTGGTTTTGGCCAGATTGCCCCGAATATCTGGTCGGCTGTTTGCCAGAATGCGGTTGGTGTAACGAAAGGCACCATCGGTGGCATTCTCGCAGCCGACATGGCGACGGGCCGTGAAAACGAGCTTATCGCCGATATGCAAAGCCTTGGCAGCCCCAGCGCCCTACCGCCGCGCCCCTTCCTCGATATCGGGGTTAGGGCGCGCTTTTTCTGGGAACTCTGGTCAAACCGTCACGAGGCTTGAGAACGCCCGGCCGACGCGCGATTAGAACAGGCTTTTCAGCAGCTTGGTTGGGTCGATGCTCTCTTCTTTCTCTTCCTCAGCGGGGGCGCCATCGCTGCTGGAAGCGGGTTGCTCAGCCGACGAGCCGCCGCCCAGAAGCTGGTCGAGCGCACCGCCAAGGGCACCAGCCGTGCCGCCTGAGGAGTCTTCACCAGAAGTCGCGCCGCCGCCGCCAAGAATGCCACTGAGAGCATCACTGGCCCCGCCGCTGCTGTCTCCACCAAGACCTGGGATAGCGATGCCAAGGCCCTGCGCAAGGCCGCGCATATCATCGGGCATCGCCGCTAACCTCGAAGGATCAAGGGCTGCTGCCTGGAAGACGCTGGCCCAATCGACCTGGAAGGAGGGGCTTTCCCAAGGGCCCGTTGCATGAACGGGGATCGGCAATCCTTCGAGCGCTCCCTGGCCGCCTTGACCCTCGAGCGAGCCGACCAGCTTTGCCTCGACCTTGTAGTCGAGTGTGCGTGGCGGCATGGGGACATCGCCCGCGCCGTTTACCCTTACCAAGGGTGCCAGCATCTTGAAGTCGCGGTTTTGCAGCAAGCCATCCGTGATCGTGAAAGTTCCACCCATCTCGGTGAAGTCGGTCTTGGCCTCCCCCCCGCCGGACGACATGCCGAGGCTGCCAGCGGATCTAAGGGTTCCCGCCAGATCAAAGCCCTTAAAGGCACCATCGGTAAAAGTGATGGATCCATTGCCGTTAAGCGCGGAGACGAGGTCGAATTGGTTGGCCCCTTCGCTCCGGCCTTGGGTTTTAAAGTTCAGCAAACCGGAAAGTCGGTCCGTGCCTGCAAAGGACGTCAAAAAAGGCGTGGCTTCAACGCCGCTAAGATTGGCGTTGTAGGAGATCTTGGCACGTTCCGTTGAACCGTCGAGATTAACCGCGGCTGTGATCGCGCCCCGATCGAGTGTCAGCTTTGAGAGTTCAAAGGCCATTAAACCGCCCTTCAACGTGAGAGCTGCCGCACTCTCCTTGATCACAAGATCCTTATAGAGGACCGGGCCGGTCGTTACGTTGATGCTTCCATCCAAACCGCGAAGGGCTGAAAGGTCGATGGGCTCGCGGCTCCACTCGCCCGTGCCACTGTCTTGGGCGGCCGCACTCTCAGACGTGCTGGAGGCGGGGAGGTAGGCGTTCAGATCCAAGTTCGCGATGTTGATATCACCACCAAAGCGCACGATGTCGCCTGATGGATCGAAGAAGCCTGACGCGGTCGCAT
>CAXMNO010000472.1:0-7369 GCA_964194655.1 uncultured Acidimicrobiia bacterium | reverse complement strand
CGTGAAGGAGTTGGGGGCCTCCGTGATAGAGGCCACGCATTCACGTTATTACATCGACTTGAACCGCGATCCTAATGGCAAGCCCCTTTATCCCGGTTCTGATGTGACCGAGCTTTGCCCGACAACGACCTTTGCCAAGCGGGCGATTTATAAGCCTGGCCAGGCACCGAGCGATGCGGAAATCGCGGAGCGGCGTGAAGCCGTTTGGGAGCCTTATCACGAAAAGCTGGCCCGCGAGCTTTCGGCACTTCGACAAAAACATGGGATCGCCCTTCTTTGGGATGCCCATTCAATTCGCAGCCAAGTACCGCGCTTTTTTGAGGGCCGCTTACCGGACATCAATTTAGGGACTGGGGACGGCTTGTCAGCGGCGGAGGATTTGGTTGGCCTCGTATCGGCGGTTGCGCGCGATGCGCAGCAAAGCCTGGGTTTCACCCATATCACGAACGGACGTTTCAAGGGTGGCTATATCACACGCTACCACGGCCGGCCACGCACAGGCATCCATGCCATTCAGCTAGAGTTGTCGCAGGCAACTTATATGGATGAAGACCCACCTTATAGGCTCCGCGACGAGCTTGCCGATAAGATCCGGCCTGTCTTGGCAGGGTTCCTGCAATCCATGATCGCATGGGCAGAGCAGAAAGTGGCTGACTAGAGCACTTTTAATGATCTCTCGATCATAAAAATCGCTCTAAGCTATTATGATTACGCACTTTCCGGGCGCAAAACCGCACACACTTTTGCTGAAAGTGCTCTACCGGCCTTCTCGTTACGCTCTACTCTTTGACGGCTTTCGGGAGCTGCAAAAAACCGCACCCCAACTCGCGATCGGAAGAGCCGTTGCCATGACGAATGCGATAAACTTCCAAGTTTGCGTTGTGTCGAAATCGACAGGCTCAATATAGCCGTGGCCGATGAGGGCAAAGGCGATCGCCACACCAGCTACAAGCGACGTGAAAGATAGCCCAATGCGACTTGGCACGAGGATTATACCGCCGCGCGGCCTTTTATAGATGTACATCCAACTGAACGCAGCAACGGTGAAGCAGGCCGCTAAGAAACCAAGACGCACCCCAGGCCCGTACAGATCGGGTATATCCCTTAAGGATATGATTGTCAGGGAGAACAACGCCCAAATGACCATGGCCGCCGCGAAGAATGCGGAAGCCGATAACCAAAACCTACTATTTGTCATCTTCCACAAATGTCCACGCTACCTACACCAAACCAAAAATACCTCACCTATCGGGCGATTAAGTCTTTTTTGATCAGGGGGTTCGACTCTATATTGAGAGCCCAGGCGGAGGTTAGTGCGACTTTTCGAAAGAAAAAGTTAATTTATGAGAAATCCATATAAACTGCTGTTAATCCCTCAGGCATTTGAGAATGTACCTGGCTGCCATCAAGTCCAGGTGCGCGCCCCCGCCTGACTTGAAAAAGGTAATTTCCTCTTCGCATCGCCGCCCGATGTGGCTGCCATCGCACAGCTCAAAGAGGTCCGCGCGCACGTCACTTTCCGAAATTATGCCCTTTTCAATGGGCTGCGTTAGATCGCCAACCTCTTCAATTGTGAACCAGCGGCTGTCAACGAATATGCTGGCTCGGCGCACGGCCTCGTCATCGGCCTCGCGCATCTCAGGTGTAAAACCACCGATCAGATCGAGGTGGCTGCCTGGAGCCAACCATTCACCCTGAACGATGGGGGAGGTGGATGCCGTCACGCAGCTAATGATATCGGCTTGGGCAACACCATTGGCCAGATCGTCAATCACTTCAGGTTTTCCGGGGCCATGCCAATCCGCGACCAGCGCCTCGGCCTTTGCCGCGCTCCGGTTCCACACCATGATGCGCTCTAATCCAGGGCGGACAGCGAGATAGGCGCGCATGACATAGGGCGCGAGCGCACCGGACCCGACGACGAGCAAGGTCTTGGCATCGCGCCTTGCTAGATAATCGGCACCCAGCGCCGAATCAGCCGCTGTTTTCCAATAGGTCAGCTCCGTGCCATCCAGAATGGCTTGCGGTGAGCCGTTCGACCCGTCGAAGAGCAAATAGAGGGCCTGGACGCTGGGCGGTGCCGGGCCTTTGCTGGGGTTTTCCGGAAAGACGGTTACGACCTTGACGCCGAGGTTTTCTCCGCTGGTCCAAGCAGGAAGCAGGAGGTAGCTGTTTTCAAGCCCACTTACAGCTTTCTGGGTCATCAACAGGCGGTCTAAATCCGGCGGCGGCCCGCGATGACTTTCGCGCAAATGGGCAATCAGGCCCTCAAAAGTTATTGCTTGTTTGATTTCCTCTGCGGAACAAAATGCGGGGTGCATCCAGTTTCCCTCCGTTGAGGTCTCTCTAGACCTGAATTTCTTCCCCATCCTTAACTGCAAACGCAAGCGGGTTATAACCTGCACGATAAGCGAGTTCAGCTGGGGTTTCGATGTCCCACACCGCGAGGTCGGCTGCCTTTCCAGCTTCCAGCGTGCCATGAGTTTCCGCCATGCCAAGAGCTTTTGCGCCGTTTGTGGTAATTCCGCGAAGCGCTTCCTCCGGCGTCATGCGGAAAAGCGTGCAGGCCATATTCGCAATTAAAAGGAGAGAGTTTATCGGTGATGAGCCGGGGTTAAGGTCGCTTGCCAGCGCTATAGGGACACCGTAGTCGCGAAATGCCTTTAAGGGGGGCAGCTTCGTCTCTCGCAAGAAATAGAAGGCACCCGGCAAGACGACAGCAACACTGCCAGATGCGGCCATGGCCGCTACACCCTCTTCACTGGTGTATTCAAGGTGGTCTGCGGAAAGGGCGCCATATTTCGCGGCAAGCTTGGCGCCGCCCAAATCTGAAAGCTGGTCGGCATGTAGCTTGACGGGAAGGCCTTGAGTTTTCGCCGCTTCGAAGACCCGCGCTGTTTGTTCTGGGGTGAACGCGATCTTTTCGCAAAAAGCATCGACTGCGTCTGCGAGGCCGGAGGCTTTCACCTGAGGCAGCATATCGATCACCGATGCTATATAGGCATCCGCATCGCCTTCAGCCTCTTGCGGTAAGGCGTGTGCCCCCAGGAAGGTGGTTTTTACGGTGACCGGTTCGCTTCGGCCAAGTTCGCGGGCGACCCAAAGCTGCTTGAGCTCGTTTTCTAGATCGAGGCCGTAGCCTGATTTGATTTCGACCGTCGTAACACCCTCGGCCATAAGGGCGCGCAGCCGTTTTCTCGCGCTTTCTAACAGTTCCGTTCGCTCTGCGCGCCTCGTCGCGGCAACGGTTGAGACGATACCGCCGCCTGCGCGCGCAATTTCTTCGTAGGATGCTCCTTCGAGCCTCAGCTCAAATTCCCGCGCGCGGTCACCGCCATAGACCAGATGCGTATGGCAATCGATGAGCCCTGGTGTGACCCATCGTCCTTCAAGATCGATGACTTTACGAGCAAGCGTCGCCGTCGGACCCGGTAAATCTTCCTGGGCGCCAACGAAGGCGATCTTATCCCCGCAGATGGCAAGTGCCCCGTCCTCGATCATGCCATAGGGGGCGGCTCCAGCCATGGTGGCGAGGCGCGCATTTACATAAAAACGGTCCCACATCGCTCAAATCTCTTTACGAGTTGTCTATACAACTCTTGTCCCATAGAGTGGCCTTCCTTGCCAAGAGTTCTAAGGGATAAACGGTGGCTGAGAGACGTCTTTATGCCCATTCGGCCCTTTTGCCGGAAGGCTGGAGGAGTAACGTTCTTTTTGAATTCGAAAAGGACGGGTCGATCGGCTCCATAGAGACGGGCGCAGCCAGCAACGGGGCGGAATTGGCTGGTGGTCCTGTTATCCCGGCGATGGGAAATCTGCACAGCCATGCCTTTCAGCGTGCGATGGCGGGGCTGGCGGAGAGAACAGGGCCGGGGGACGATTCCTTCTGGACATGGCGCGATGTCATGTATGGTTTTCTCGCCAAGTTAGAGCCCGATGATTTGGAGGCGATTGCAGCCCAGCTTTATCTGGAAATGCTGAAAGCAGGCTATGGCACGGTTGGGGAGTTTCACTACCTCCACCACAGCCCTGGGGGCACCCCTTACGATGATTTGGCTGAGATGTCTGGCCGGATTATCGCTGCCAGCGAACAAACCGGAATCGCCTTAACGCTTCTACCCGTGCTTTATGGCTATAGCGGCTTTGGCGGCCAGGAGGCGGGGGACGGCCAGCGGCGGTTTTTGAATGGTTCAGAGAGATATGCCGAACTTCTCCACCACTTGCATCTCTTGGCGCAGCGCTCAAACAATCTGAGTTTGGGAATTGCTCCGCATTCATTGCGCGCTGTCACTAAAGAAACGCTGGGCGAGGCAATGGCAGTCTTGAATTCGCTGGATTCCGGCGCACCCATCCACATCCATATCGCCGAACAGGTGAAAGAGGTTAAGGACTGCCTCTCATGGTCGGGAAAAAGGCCGCTTGAATGGCTTTATGAGAATTTTGAGGTCGATGAGCGCTGGTGCCTCGTCCACGCGACCCACATGACCGAGGCAGAGACCACGCGCCTCGCCGCATCAGGCGCTGTTGCCGGTCTTTGCCCGACGACTGAGGCTAACTTAGGCGACGGCCTCTTTCCCGCCGTGGACTTTCTGCGAGCGGGCGGGACATTTGGTATCGGATCTGACAGCCACATTTCCATCTCGCCAATCGAGGAATTGCGCTGGCTGGAATATGGCCAGCGTTTGGCTTACCAAGCACGCAATCTCCTGGCCAAAGGGGCAGGGGCTTCTCTTGGGGCTAATCTCTACCGCGAAGCGCTCAAAGGTGGCGCGCGTGCCTTGGGGCGCCGGACGGGTCACTTGCAAGAAGGTGCACGGGCGGATCTTCTCGTTTTGGATCAAGAAAGTGCGATCCTGGCCGGCAAATCGGGGGACGCAGTGCTTGATGCCTTTGTCTTCTCTGGCAACGTAAATACCGTCCGTCATGTGATGGTGGGCGCTCGCTGGTTGATCAGGGATGGCCATCATGCGAAAGAAGAAGAAATTGGATCGCGTTACCGCCAGTGCCTGGAGCGCCTCACCGCTTGATACGGGTCTGCACGGTTATCCAAATATCAATTTGAAGCCAGTTCTTAAATTGGTAATCGTGGAGTGAAGAAGTTCATCATGCCTGAGATAAATTTTACCTACCTCTCCGGACCCGAAATAGACCAACTCGCCATGACGGATGACGAGATTTTAACTGCGGTCGAGGAGGCCTTGCGCGCGCAAGGTCTTGGGCAGACGACCATTGAGCCCAGGGTTCACTTAGAATGTGATCCAGCCTTCAACGGTCATTTCAACGTCCTGCGCGGCTATATCGCCCCGATAGAGGTGGCGGGCGTGAAGATCGTTAGCGATTACTACGACAACTATAAACACGGCCTGGTATCGGAGATGGCGCTCTTGAACCTCTTCGATCCTAAGACGGGTGCGCCTAAGGCGCTGGTCGATGCGACCAAGATTACCGATATGCGCACCGGTGCTGTGACGGCCTTGGGCGCCAAGTATCTAGGTCCCAAGGGTGCGAAGGTTCTAGGTAACATCGGTGCCCGCGGTTCGTCATATTGGAACGTTCGCCGGTTGGATAAGCTTTTCGATTTTGAGGAAATCCGCGTCCATTCCCGCCGGCCGGAAAGCTATCGCCCCTTTGCTGAGCGGCTATCAGCAGACCTTGGTAAGGAGGTGACGGCCGTCGACGACTGGCAAACCTGCCTGGAGGGCGCTGACATTATGGTCGAGGCTTCAAGGCTGCTAGAACCTGAGCCTCACTTCAAAACCTCCTGGATCAAAAAGGGCGCCTTGGTCATGCCTTATGGGACCAACTCGGCGCTCGAGATCGATATCTGTGACGGCATGGATAAAATCCTCATGGACGATTGGGGCCAGGCGCGCAGTGGCAAGCTCGGTGCTATGCGCGCCCATGTGGATAGTGGTCGCTTGTCTGAGGAAAATCTCTATGGCGAGCTTTGCGAGGTGGTCGCGGGCAAGAAGCCGGGCCGCGAAAGCGAGGAGGAGACAATCCTCTTCTGGCACCGTGGCCTCTCGCTTTCAGATATCGCCTTAGGTCACGCGATGCTGGAAAAGGCCAAGCGCATGGGGCTCGGCCAAACGCTACGCTACGCTTAATTGAGAGGCACTGGCAGCTGCACTACGTCGCTGCCAGTGCTCGCGCGTCTAGGACAGCCGCTACCCATTCTTCGGGTCGCTCTTGCGGCAGGTTATGTCCTGCTTGCTTAAAGACCCGGTGTTCGTGTGGGCCTGAGAAATGCTTTGCATGATGCGATGTATCTGTGTCCAGGCCATCCGCGTCACCGTCGATGGTTATTGTGGGCACGGTGATATCCGGATCGACCGATAGGCGCGTTTCGAGAAGCGCCATGGCCGGATCGCCCGGTACCAATCCATAACGGTGCCGGTAGGAGTGAAGCACAACCTCGACAAAATCTGGATTATCGAAAGATTTCACGGTTTGCTCGAAAGTCGCATCATCGAAGGCCCAGGTCGGCGACCACATCTTCCAAAGCTGTCGGGCAATGCCGTCGCGATTCTGGATGAGGCCGCGCCGACCGCGTTCGGAATGAAAATAATATTGATACCAGAGGGCAGCTTCCATTTCGGCAGGGGCAGGTTCCCATGACCGTGCAACGTTCAACATGTTGTAGGAACCACCGGTGATGAGCGCCACGACCCGCTCGGGCCAAAGAGCCGAGACAACGCAGGCAGCCCGCCCGCCCCAATCGTAACCGCCCACAACGGCGCGCTCGATTTCTAAAGCGTCCATCAGTGCCAGCAGGTCCGCACCAAATGCGGCTTGCTCGCCCGATCTTGGGGTTTCATCAGAAAGGAACCGCGTTGGGCCATAGCCACGCATGTAGGGGACGATCACCCGCGCCCCCGAATTAGCTAGGGCCGGTGCAACTTCGGAATATGCGTGAACGTCGTAAGGAAAACCGTGGCCCATAATGCATGGCCAACCATCGCTAGGCCCGTAGTCGAGATAAGTAACGTTAAGGACACCAGCGTCTATCGTTTTCATTTCCATCGGAGAAGACCTCAATACGAACCGTGACCGGCAAATATGAGGTCCTAGCTACCAGCTTTGCAACTCATTTGATCCGGCTGTTTTGTGCTTTTAGAGACGCTTCCAGACACATTTGATCCGGAACTGATTCCAATCGGCTGTATTTTGCCGAAAGCAATTGCCGATGCGGCCATTGGCCTTGTCGATGAACCAACCATTGAAACCAGCGACAGCTTCAATGCCACTATCATCACTTTGTGGCGCTGGGCCTACCGGAACCCATGCCGGTTGTCCGCGAAAAACAGTCACCTGCTGTTCTGCCGGTTCGCTGACTTCAACCGCCCCTCTGACAATCGGGGTGCCGCGA
>CAXMNO010000471.1:0-1853 GCA_964194655.1 uncultured Acidimicrobiia bacterium | reverse complement strand
GCGGTTCTGGTTGCAGGTCTTTCTTGAGGTCGAGCGTAAATGTTGCCTGCAAGCGGCGCTTCACCAAGGCGTGGCGCCGTCCTTGAGAAGGACTTGCAAGGAAAAGGCGGCTAAGGGCCTCCGGCGTTTCGCCTGCCAGTTTCCAACTATGCCGCCGCCATCTCTCACGAAGCCCTGAAATTTGACCTGAGGTAAAGGTTTCTTGGCGATCGCGCGTTTTCAGTTGGAGTTTGTTCTTGCGAAGCTTCAATCCAACGTCATCGCGCCCATCGAGGAGCAAATAGACGTCGAGGCGCTCTGGTGCCTCAAAATCGCCCGGCAATTGAGCCAAGTCGTAGTACCAATCCTTGACCGCTGGTGGGCAACCACTCTTGAAAAACCAGCGTAGCTCCTGGGTCGTGAACGCACGGCTCATTGAATTTAGTTTCCTTATCAATAGAATTTCAGACGCTCTCGCGCATTCATGAATTTTTTTTGTGACATGAAGCTTGCGTCCTTGCAAAGGGGGGCGTAACAAATCGGCCTATTATTTTCGATCAATTCGAAAAATTGATAAGCCCAATTTCCAAAATGTAAGCATGCCGCTTTTTCGGTAAAGGTGGGTGTTGGGGAGGTCGTAGATGGCGCTGAAATTATTTGGCCGCACAAAGAAACTAGAACGAAAAGTCGATGAATTCTTGGACGTCGTCGGGGATTCTAGCCTTTCTTTTCAGCAGGCGATCGACTGCTACCTCGATAGTGGCGTGTCGGATCGCTTTGAGGAGCGCCTGCAACAGATCACCGATCTTGAGCGGCGTGGCGACGAGTTGGAACACTCCGTCGAGATGGAGATGTACAGCGAAACGCTCATCCCCGATGCCAGAAGCGATGTCTTGAAATTGATGGAATCCCTTGATGGGATCGTAAATACCTTCAAGGGTGTGCTGTTCTATTTCGCAACCGAAAGGCCGGCTATCCCCGAGGAATTGAAATCGAACTACCGTGAGCTGACGGCGCTTTCAACGGCGAGTGTCGATGATGTTGTTGTCGCGGTGCGGGCCTTTTTCCGCGATCCGGATTCCGTGAAGGACCATCTGCATAAGGTCCGTTTTCACGAGCATGAGGCTGATACGGTCGTGACGCGCCTTAGAAGCGATATCTTCGAACTGGATCTACATTTGGCGGAAAAGATTCACCTCCGCTTCTTTGCTGAACGTATCGTCTGGATTTCCGATATGGCCGAAGAGGTCGCGGATAACCTGGCGATCTATGTCGTGAAGAGAAACATTTAGAAATTCCGGGCGACAGGGGGCTGAAGCCTTGGAGACAACAATTTTTGTATTTTTGCTAGGTGGCCTTTTCCTCGGTTGGTCGCTGGGCGCCAATGATGCTGCGAACGTCTTTGGGACGGCTGTTGGCACGCGTATGGTGCGCTTTTCGCTCGCCGCAATCGTTTGCAGCTTGTTTGTGATTCTAGGTGCTGTGGCAAGCGGTGCCGGTGCAGCGCACACGCTTGGAAAATTGGGCGCGATTAACACCGTTGCGGGCGCTGGCATGGCGGCTGCTTCGGCGGCGATCACCGTCTATTGGATGACGCGTCTGGGCTTGCCGGTTTCGACCAGTCAGGCAATCGTGGGTGCGATCATTGGCTGGAACTTCTTTACCGGATCGCCAACGGACAGCCAGGCGTTGGTCAAGATCTTGGCGACTTGGGTCGCATGTCCGCTGCTTGCAGGAGTTATCGGGGCGGCCCTCTATAAAGTTACGGTTGTCGTTGTTAAAAAGGCGAAACTGCATCTCTTCAGACTGGATGCCTACACGCGCCTTGCCCTTATCCTTGCCGGTGCTTTTGGGGCCTATTCTCTGGGCGCCAA
>CAXMNO010000470.1:0-6347 GCA_964194655.1 uncultured Acidimicrobiia bacterium | reverse complement strand
ATGAGCGCGTCCAGTGTTTTCGTTGTGACCAACTCACTGCGATTGAAGCGGTTTCGGTGATTTTTCCTCACTTGGAGGACTTTTGAAGGGCTGTAAAAGCATTTTATCGAGCCTGAGTTCGATAGGCGCACGGAAGATCTCCAGCCCTAACGTCATCCCCAATTGCCCAGCACCAGGCTCTTTTGTGTAGGTGCGAAAGAGGCGGTCCCAGATTGAAAGGCTAAAGCCATAGTTGCTGTTCGTTTCCCGCTTGGCATTGGAATGGTGCACACGGTACATATCCGGTGTGACGATGAAAAGTTGCAGGAAGCGATCCAATGCCAGGGGAATTTTTACGTTAGCGTGATTGAACATTGAAGAGGCATTCAAGATCACTTCGAAGATAAGCACGGCCAACGCACTCGGTCCCAGAGCCAAAACCAAAAGCATTTTGATGCCCATGGAGAGCAGGATCTCGATGGGATGAAAACGCGCGCCGGTCGTCACGTCGACTTCTAAATCGGCATGATGCATCCTGTGAAGGCGCCAAAAGAGTGGGACCGCGTGAAACACCATGTGCTGCAAATAAATAGCTAAATCCAGCAGTATGACCCCCAGAAAAAGCGCAAGCGGACCAGGAAGTGTAACGAGGTTGAGGAGACCCCAGCCGCGTTCGGCCGCGATAAACGCGAGACCCACGGCCGCCGTAGGGATTAAGAGCCGAAGCAGTAGCGTATTTAGAATAGCGATCCCGATATTGTTGGGCCAACGGCTGAGACGACCTTGCGTTTGAGGCCTGCGCGGGGCCAGCACCTCCCAAAGGATCATAGCCGCAAAAATACCAAAGAAGACACTAAGGCGGAGCACCGGCTCACTGGCGAGGATCGTTTCTTCCATTGTGCCTGTTTCTCCTAAATCTGGGCTAATTCTTATCCGATATCGCTCGGATTTTTGCGGATCGGATACGAGATCTTTCAGACATTAAAGTGGGGGATCTTTCCCTGGTTTGCCAGGGGGAATTACGTTAACGATGAACGCTAGAAGAATTCGTACGGCAGGCTGGGAGAAATTTTATGAAACTGTTGCGCCATGGCCCAAAGGGTGAAGAAAAACCGGGCCTTTTGGATGAAGAAGGCCAGCTTCGTGACTTGTCATCGCACCTGCCAGATATTAATGGAGCAGCGCTCGCGCCTGAGAGTTTGGCAAAACTGCGGGGGTTAGAGCCATCGAATTTACCGCTTGTGGAGGGTGATCCGAGGTTGGGAGCACCGGTCGCAGGTGTAGGAAAATTCATCTGCATCGGTCTCAACTACGCTGATCACGCCCGCGAAGCTGGTATGGCCTTACCAAGCGAACCAATAATCTTCCTCAAAGCAACTTCGGCTATTAATGGCCCCAATGACGCAATTGAAATTCCCAGGGGATCGGAAAAGACGGACTGGGAGGTGGAATTGGGTGTGGTCATCGGCACACGGGCCAAATATGTCATGCAAGAAGATGCGCTGCAGCACGTCGCAGGCTATTGCGCTGTGAACGATGTCTCAGAACGCCATTTTCAGGCCGAGCGCGGTGGCCAATGGACAAAGGGGAAATCTCACGACACCTTCGGTCCTCTCGGTCCATGGTTGGTGAGCGCCGACGAGGTCGCAAACCCTCAAAATCTTCGGTTGTGGCTGGAGGTTGATGGTAAGCGCCATCAAAATGGTCACACAGGAACCATGATTTTTACAGTCGCACACATCGTTTCATACCTTAGCCAGGTCATGACGCTTGAGCCTGGTGATGTAATCGCGACCGGCACGCCACCTGGCGTTGGAATGGGGAAAAAGCCAGAGCCTCTCTACCTAAAACCCGGTCAAAAAATTCGGTTAGGTGTCGAGGGATTGGGCGAGCAAACCTACATAACCGTTCCCGCGTAATAATTTCGCCAAATTTGCAGCTTAAATTACACCATCTGCTAAGGCTTTGTTGACGATTTATGGTTAACAAGACTTAAGCATTTCGAAAACGCAGAGGGGAGGAGGGGCGATTAGGGCCGCCAAGGCACTGGCGGTTTGCAGTTATGGAGGGTCAAAAGCCCCATGAAAAATCTTATGGTATTGGGTGCGGGTAAAATCGGCGTGGCTGTTGCCGAGTTTTTATCTGAATGTGGGGATTATAAAGTATCACTTGCCGACAAGTCGGGTGATGCATTGACCCAGGTCGTGAAGAACGGCTTCGATCTCACCCAGTTGGATGTTGAAGACCAGGCTAAGGTCGCTGAGGCCCTTCAACCTCAAGACGTTGTGATCAGCGCTTGCCCCTATTACCTAAATGCTTCAATCGCCCATGCGGCGCGCGACAGCCACACCCATTACTTTGATCTGACGGAAGATGTCGAAACCACGCGCAGCGTGCGTGCCGTGGCCGATGGGGCTGAAAATGCCTTCATGCCGCAGTGCGGCTTGGCACCCGGCTTCATTGGCATCGTGGCGTACGATTTGGCCAAGAAGTTTGATAGTTTGGAATCGCTGCGCATGCGCGTCGGAGCCCTGCCGCAATTTCCCAGTAACATATTGAAATATAACCTCACCTGGAGCACGGATGGCGTTATCAACGAATACTGCAATCCTTGTGAGGCCATTCATGAAGGTCGCCGCATTGAGGTGCTGCCGCTTGAAGGATACGAGGAATTTGCGCTTGACGGCATAACTTATGAGGCCTTCAACACGTCCGGCGGCTTAGGGACGCTTTGTGAGACCCTCGAAGGCAAGGTCAATTTCCTCGATTACAAATCCGTTCGCTATCCAGGGCACTGCGACTTCATGAAGATGCTCGCAAACGAGCTGCGGCTTTCGCAAGAACGAGGACTTTTCTGCGACATTCTCGAACGAGCCGTGCCGATGACGGTTCAAGACGTTGTGGTGATCATGGTAACGGCCTCTGGCATGCGAAATGGTCATTTCACGCAAGAAACCTTTGCCAAAAAAGTCTATGGGCAAGAATTCAATGGCAGGAAATGGAGCGCTATTCAGCTCACGACTGCGGCAGGAGTTTGCACAGCTGTTGATCTTCTGATGGCCGGCCAATTACCAAATAGAGGATTTTTGCGCCAAGAACAGGTGGCCTTAGAGGACTTCCTGGCCAATCGCTTTGGCAGCCATTTCATGTAGGTCATGGTTCAAGCGAATTAGGGCCAACGCGCTGTCGGAACCCCCCCAAAAGGGGGAGGCAATTGTCAGCATTATTCAAATTTCTCCGTCGATTAGGGATCATTCCTCACCTAAATGTGATGAACGTCACTTTTGGCATTCCAGTCGGCTGCATATGTCTTCCTTAACAAAGCGAGAGTAAGTGCAAATTTTTGGAGACGGAAAGATGTTGATGAAAAGTTCTTCCAACAGCCACAATTTCATTAGCGAAGGCTGGATAGAGACATTCTGCACGCAGGCCCGTGGAGGTCTCGCGACGGCATATTGTGAATGGATTGATAGACGCGCGCAAAGGCGTATTGAGCGAGATGCGATCGCGACCTTGAGGGGCATGAGTCATTATGACTTGAAAGATATCGGGCTCAGCCGCAGCCAGATTATCTCCGCAGTGCGGAGCGAAATGGAAACGCGCGGCTCCGAAAAGGGATAAAAGGCTAAGGCGGTCTGCCGCAATTGGGCGGTTAACGCGCAGCACTAATACGAAAATCCGCGATTTGTATTTCGGCCCCGTAATCGGCGAAGTCGCCCTCTGCACGGCCTTTCCTAAAATCTTCCCATAGGAAGGGCCGGTAGACGGGCGCACTTGATGCTGGCAAGGGCTCGATCACGGCCTCGAAGCGCGGGTTAAAGAAATAAGGCGCACTGAAGCGCTCACCAGCCGTTATCGGCCGCACGCGATGCAGGGCGGAGCGGTAGGTGTCATTGGACCAGACCTGGACCAGATCACCGATATTAATCACCAGGCTGTCAGGCACGGGTTCAACGTCGATCCATTCACCTTCAGCAAAGCATTGCAGCCCACCCACGCCGTCTTGCAGCAATAGGGTGAGGGCGCCGGCGTCTGTATGGTGGTGCAAGGCCATATCGCCCAGCGGTGTAACCTCCGCCTGCTCTTTTTCTTCAAGAAGGTCTGTGGCCGGGTAGTGGTTCAAGCGTAAAAAACTCGTCTGCGGGCCGGTAAAGAATTCGCTGACAGAACGTGCTTCGCCTGCGCGTTCATCCCCGCCATAAGCAAGGGCATCGATTACCAACTGCAAAACCATACCCGATGAAGCAGCACAGCTATCCAGATAGTCCGTTAAAACATGCCTGAAGGCCTCTTGGCCATTGGGCCAACGGTTCTTCAAGGTTGGATCGACGGTACCAAGACCATCGTCGGTGAAGTCGAAAACCTCTTTCAAGTCACGCTTGTTCTTAGTCAGTTCGCGGTCGTAGTAGCCCATGGGTCCTGCACGGTCCCTCATAATCGCATGCTTTTCCGGGCGAGGCAGAGCAAAGAAGCCTTGCGCTGACGCCAGAACTTGCCGCGCCTTTTCCTCAAGGCCATGACCGACGATCAGGAAAAATCCATGGTCCCGGCATGCGCCATCTATCGCAGCCAGAGCGATTTCGTCCCGCTCCCCGCGGCGTGATTTCGTTAGATCGACAATCGGAACAGCAACCATTGGCACCACCTAAAGAACTAAGAGCTTAGATTTGAATCTAAGCACGAAGAAGCGACGGGACAAGGCGACGTTAAGACTTTACGCGCGCATTTTCCGGATCATAGAGCGCCCCTTTGTGAAGTGCGCAAGGTACACGTTCGCAAGCGACTTCGAGCTCATAGTCACCTGAGTCCAGAAAAGAGCCATCCAGTCCATTGGGGTTCCTGACATAGCCATAAGCTATGTTTTTTCCCAGCGTATAGCCCCAACCAGCCGAGCTTATGCAGCCAACAGCCTCGCCATTACGATAGATGGTCTCTCTACCCTGTAGCACCCTTTCTTCGCCATCGACGGTAAAGCAGGCGAGCTGTTTGGTCCGTGGCGAGTTGGCAGCTTTTTCCGCTGCCCCGCGCCCAAGGAATGGACGATCACTGCGGAGTTTGATGGCCCAGCCTAGCCCAGCCTCAAAGGGAGAATCGCTAGGTGTGATATCCGCCCCCCAGGCGCGATAGCCTTTTTCTAGACGCAAGCTTTCAATCGTCCGATAGCCCGCCAACGCCAGCCCCAGGGGCGCACCGGCTTCTTCTATGGCGTCGAAAACGTCACCCGTAACCGATATGGGCATATGAAGTTCCCAACCTAATTCGCCCATATAGGTGATGCGAAGTGCGCGAACTTCATGCCCGGCAATCGTAATGTTCTGGAATGTCGCAAAGGGAAAACTGGTGTTGGAAAGGTCTTCCTCGGTTAACTCGGACAGCAGATCACGCGACTTCGGGCCCATGAGGGAGAGTGTTCCCCAGTCCTCGGTAATATCGTGAAGCTTGGCATCCAGCCCTGCTGGAATATTCTGTTCGATCCAAGCCTTATCGTGCGTCCTAAAGCCGGTGCCGGTTACGATGTAATATGCATCTTCAGCTATTCGGGCGACCGTTAGGTCACATTCAATACAGCCGCGAGAGTTCAGCATCTGAGTATAGATCACACGGCCCACAGGCTTTTGCACATCGTTGGCGGCAATCCAGTCCAAGGCCTCGGCGGCATCTGGGCCGCGTAGCTCGAACTTGGCAAAGGAGCTTTGATCGAAAAGCGCGACGCGTTCGCGGCACGCACGGTGCTCTTCACCGACATGTTGGAACCAGTTTTGCCGCCCAAAGGAATAGATGTCTTTAGGCTCGACCCCATCAGGTGCGAACCAGTTCGGCCGCTCCCACCCTAGCTTTGAGCCAAAGCATGCACCGCGCGCCTTCAACCGCTCGTAAAGGGGCGAAATCAGGCGTGGGCGTCCGCTTTCATGTTCTTCATGCGGCCAGGACATTGTGTAGTGTTTGGAGCAAGCCTCCACCGTTCGCTGCAGGAGCCACTTGTCGTCGCGGTGGGGGGAGGAAAAGCGGCGAATATCCACGGCCCAAAGGTCCATCGGCTGTTCACCTGTGACCACCCAGGCTGCCAGCGCCTTACCAGCACCACCGCCCGATGCGATGCCAAAGGCATTGAAACCGGCACCAACAAAGTAATTTCTGACCTCCGGTGCCTCGCCCAAAATGAAATTACCATCGGGTGTGAAGGATTCAGGCCCGTTGGTAAGAGTTTTTACACCTGCCACCTCGAGTGCGGGAACACGGATCAAGGCTTGCTCCATCAATTGCTCGAAATGGTCCCAATCCGAGTCAAGTAACGAGAAGATGAAGCCATCGGGAATGCCGTCCAAGGCCCAAGGCATCGGGTTCGGTTCATAGCCACCCATCACGAG
>CAXMNO010000469.1:0-8144 GCA_964194655.1 uncultured Acidimicrobiia bacterium | reverse complement strand
ATCTTGCATTGCCCAGAGGTAGGTGATCAAGGCTGGAACAACCCCAAAGTTGATCACATCACAAAGCGAATCGAGTTGGGCGCCAAATTCACTGGTCGCCCGCATCATGCGTGCTATCCGTCCATCCAGCGCATCCAGGATCATGGCAACGACGACCGCGCCGACCGCGATCTCCCAACGCTCCATCAGTGCAAAGCGAACCGCGGTCAAGCCGGCACAAAGCGACAGCAGAGTAATAGCGTTGGGGACAAGCCGGTTAAGGCTAAATCCGGTTTTACTGCGGCGTTGTTTTAGGCCGGACATTTCCGCCATGCTCCCAAGTGATGGATATTCAATCGGCCTTGTCCAACCAACCAATTGGTCAGCAGAAATTAATGCTTAAGACCGATGCGACGGTCTTCATCAGAGTTCAAGTCGGCAAGCACAGTTTCGCCCGCCACCATGCTTTGGCCCAAGTCTACCAGAGGAGACACCCCTTCGGGAAGATAGACGTCCATGCGGCTACCAAAGCGGATAAGACCAAAGACTTGACCGCTAGCGACCTTATCCCCTTCCTTGACGTGGCATTTGATACGCCTGGCAATCAGCCCTGCGATCTGCACGAAGGGGATATCGACCCCGTTTTCACTGGAAACGACAAGCGACATGCGCTCGTTATCCACCGACGCCTTATCCAGTGCCGCGTTTAGGAATTTCCCCGGGCGATAATGCATCTTTGTGATGGTTCCACCCATCGGGGTTCTGTTCACGTGAACATTGAACACGTTCAGAAATATGGAAATCCGCTCTAACGGTTCATCGCCCATGCCCAATTCCGGTGGTGGTGGGGCACGCTCAATCAACTGCACCTTTCCATCGGCAGGACTGACAACCAGGCCAGGGCGTTGCGGGGTCACGCGCGGCGGGTCGCGAAAAAAGTAGGTGCAAAAGGCAACACCCAGCATGCCAAGCCAAAAAAGTGGCTGCCATAAGAACCCTAGAGAGACCGCAATCACAAAGGCGATCGCAATGAACGGCCATCCGGCCCTGTTAATCGGAACGAGTACGCTATCGAGCAAAGGGACCATCTCCACTTTTTCGCTGGGCGAAAACTTCCAAACACCAGCGCGCCTCTTTGGGCTTTGATCTAACTAAGGGGGCGCATCATAGAATTTTTCTAAAAAGGATAAAGAAAAATTGACGGGCCACGACTTGCCTAAAGTAAGACAACCTCGCTCACTTCAAGAAATGCTTGCGAAATTCTCAGTCGTTAAGAGGGCAAAGTCTTTTAATTTTCAGTCTCTGGAACTTTGAAAATCTGGCCTGGGTAGATTAAATCCGGGTCTTGGATTTGGCCCGCGTTTGCCTGAAAGATCACAGAAAACCTTATGCCTTTCCCGTAAACGCGGCGCGCAATACGCCACAGCGAATTTCCCGGTTGCACGACGATGGAATTGACTTGCGCCAATTTTTCCACCTCAGCGGCACGGGAAAAGGGGGTTTCCACGCGCGCAACGACTGTGCCGTCTTCGCTAACCTGGTCGATCCTTAGAGAGTGGAGTCCAGGTTCGATCCTTGCTTCAGGCCGCGTCTGCCAACGCCCCGAATCGTCACTTGTCGTAACGGCTATGGGGCGATTATCGAGGTAGGCGATGATCATAGACCCTGCGGGCGCGCGACCTGCGATGATCGCTCGCCCATCCTCATCGTAATCGATAGTATCGAGCGCCAAGGCCCCTTCTACGATACCACCGTTTTCCTCATCAATCGCGCGTTGAAGAACTTTGGTCGGTGTATCTCCACCTTCTGGTACCAAGACAACGAGGGCTTCTAGTGTCTGCGAGGGTGCCGACGCTGCAGAAGCAATTTTTGGCTCTGGTACGACGATCACAGCAGCCTCGCGCGACCACAATACAGTGCCGTCACTAAGGCGTGCTTTCAGTTTTAACTCATGGGTACCTGGTGCGAGTGGTCTTTCGGGTATAAAAACCCAATTGCCAGTTAGATCACTCTCGACCTTTCCCAGATCGGCTCCACCATCGACAATGGTTACTTCACTCTTTCCCGGCGCGCGGCCTGCAAATATCGCATCGCCGCTTGGCTCAACCCTTATGATATCGAACGAAGGTGAATTGGGCGCGACCACAGGCGCATCCCCCTGAGACAACGCCGCGACTTGGCCGGCATCATCACTAGCAAGTGCTTGCGCAGTATCTGCGGGACTTTCGGGTGGTTCTTCAGCCGATGACTCTAGCGAGGGTGTCTCGCCGATGGCGGCACTCTCCTCGACCGCACTTGCCGGTTGCCCGGCCTCCTGCTCCATTGTGTCGTCACCACTCAGCAGAAAATAGCTGCTCAGCACAATAACAATCGCGACCACAACGAGGAGAATCGTTGATCCTTGTTTCACCGTCTTTAGCCTCCCAAAGCCCTTGGCCAAGACTAGTACCTCCCAGCGGCCCGTGCAAATGTTGTGGTGGGGACAAATGTCGTAACGTCCAGTGAACTGTGCTATGAGCCAGGGCGGAGGTTAGATAAGCGGTTATGGAAGCTGGGAGAACGAGGAATGGCCGAGATTAAGTCACTGTGTGTCTATTGCTCGGCTTCCAATTCAGTTGATGAGAGCTACCTTCTGGCCGCAAAGGATTTTGGCCGATCGATTGCGAATGCTGGAATAACGACGGTCTTTGGCGCTGGCAGCGTCGGTCTAATGGGGGCTGTTGCGAACGGCGCGCTAGAAAAAGGCGGCAAGGTCATCGGCGTTATTCCCGAGCATTTGGAGCGTCGCGAACTCGGCCATCGAGGGGTCGGGGAATATCTCGTCGTCTCCTCCATGCATGCCAGAAAGCAGGTGATGTTCGAACGCTCGGATGCCTTTTGTATTCTTCCCGGCGGTCTGGGTACACTTGACGAGGCTTTTGAGGTCATAACGTGGCGTCAGCTCCGCCTTCACGATAAGCCGATTTATCTTCTCAATATCAATAATTTCTGGGCTCCCTTATTAAGTTTGATAGAACACCTGGCCAAAGAACGGTTTTTGCATGACGACCCCAGCAACCTTTTTCACGTAGTTGCGGATGGGCCCGAGCTCATCGCAGCGCTGGCAGCCGCACCCTCACCCCGTTTCGAGGCTGATGCGTCACTCTTATAGCCATAGAATTAGGCCTGGTTGCACTGCAAAAAAACCCTGCTATCTTGCAGCCCGTCTGGCGACTGAAACTCATAGTCCTTAACGCCGGTGCAGCCCCGTGCCCCGCGCTAAATCTTGGAGAAATACGAAATGGCCAAAATCAAGGTCGTAAATCCGATCGTCGAGCTCAATGGCGATGAGATGACTCGCATTATCTGGGAGAGAATCAAAGAGAAGCTGATTCACCCCTATCTCGACTTGGACCTGAAGTACTACGACCTTTCAATTCAAAAGCGCGATGAAACCGACGACCAAATCACCATCGATGCGGCTAACGCGATCAAAGAGCACCGGGTCGGAGTCAAATGCGCAACGATTACGCCTGACGAGGCACGGGTGGAGGAGTTCGGCTTAAAAAAGATGTGGCGCTCCCCCAACGGCACGGTCAGAAACATCATCGGCGGTACGATCTTTCGTCAGCCCATCATCATCTCCAACGTTCCGCGTCTCGTACCCGGCTGGAATGAACCAATCGTCATCGGCCGTCACGCTTTTGGTGATCAATACCGCGCGACCGATTTCAAGGTGCCTGGTCCCGGGAAGCTCACCATGACCTTTACGCCCGCCGATGGTGGCGAAGTACAGAGCTACGACATCTTCGACTTCTCTGAACCAGGCGTTGCCATGGGGATGTATAATCTCGATGAATCCATTCGCGGCTTTGCGCGGGCTTGTCTCAATTATGGCCTAAATCTGGGATGGCCGGTCTATCTCTCGACCAAGAACACTATCTTGAAGACCTACGACGGCCGCTTCATGGAGCTTTTCCAAGAAATCTATGACGCTGATTTTAAAGCTGACTTTGAAGCCAAGGGCATTCACTACGAGCATCGCCTGATCGATGACATGGTTGCTTGTGCCATGAAGTGGTCGGGTGGATATGTTTGGGCCTGTAAGAACTATGATGGCGATGTCCAGTCAGATACCGTGGCCCAAGGCTTTGGCTCACTCGGCCTTATGACATCCGTCTTGATGACGCCGGACGGAAAGACTGTCGAATCTGAAGCCGCCCACGGCACGGTGACCCGCCACTATAGGCTCCACCAACAGGGCCAGGCGACGTCAACCAACCCCATCGCGTCAATCTTTGCCTGGACACGTGGCCTTCACTTCCGAGGCACCTTCGATGAGACGCCGGAGGTGGTAGATTTCGCAAACACGCTCGAGCGCGTTTGCATCGAAACCGTAGAAGCTGGTGATATGACGAAAGATCTCGCTCTTTTGATCTCGCCGGACCAGAAATGGCTGACCACGGAGGAGTTCATGGATAAACTCGACGAGAATCTGCAAGGAGCGATGGCGTAGTTACTTCTTAGGTTAGTGTTACCTGGGAATACGAGCGCTCCCGCAACACAGCTAGTCTTGGAGACTGAAGAATGCGGAGCTTATTAAAACTTCTTATTGTCGGAGTAATACTCTTGACCCTTTCCAACAACGGCCAAGCGGCCACAGATCCTGAGAACACTTTGGTGTTGGAGCTGAAAGATGGCAAAGTCGTCATTCAGCTTCTGCCCGATATCGCCCCCCTGCACGTGGCACGCATTAAGGAACTCGTGCGCGAAGGCTTTTATGATGGCGTTGTCTTCCACCGGGTCATCGAGGGTTTCATGGCCCAAACAGGCGATCCGACCGGCACCGGTACAGGCGGATCGTCCAAGCCTGATCTGAAAGCCGAATTTTCAACTGAGGCCTTCACCCGCGGCACCGCCGGGATGGCCCGTACCCAAGCCGTCAACTCAGCCAATTCCCAGTGGTTCATCACCTTCGATGATGCACGCTTCCTGGACCGCCAATACACCGTTTGGGGCCGCGTCGTAGAGGGTATGGAATTCGTCGATAATATCAAGCTTGGGCGCGGTCAATCCGGACAGGTTTCAGACCCTGACAAGATCGTTTCCCTCAAGGTGCAAGCTGATATCAAAGAGTAAGGCACACTCGCGGAGAGGTACAAAAAGGGGCGCCAAATGGCGCCCCTTTCGCATATATCGAATAGCTAGAGCGCTTTCAGCAAAAGTGTGTGCGGTTTTGCGCCCGCAAAGCGCGTGACAACAATGACCTAGAGCACGTTTGATGATTCGGAAATCATTAAACGGGCTCTAGTCCGGTGGGTTAACGCTAAGCGACCAGCAAGGCTTCAATCGCAGCAATAGCCTTAGCTCCAGCCCCGCCGTCCGGGCCACCGGCCTGCGCCATATCGCGGCGCCCGCCACCGCCTTTACCTCCAAGCGCTTCAGAGCCTGCACGCACGAGGTCGATAGCACTCAAACGGTCGGTCAAGTCATCCGTCACGCCAACCACGATGGAGGCCTTGCCTTCGTTATTTGCAATAAGCGCTACGACGCCGCTGCCGACTTGTTTTTTCAAATCATCAGCCATCGGTTTGAGATCGCGTGGCGGCACATCATCGAGAACGCGAGCCGCAAAGCTAACGCCGTTCACCTGCTTTATTTCGGAGGCACCTGCCGCCCCACCGCCGGTCGCCAATTTCCGCCTTAGGTCTGCGACTTCACGCTCCATACGTTTGCGGTCTTCAAGCAAAGTTGCAACGCGTTCTGGAAGATCACCAGGCGTTACCTTGGCGCTCGCGGCTGCCTTGGCCAACAAATCTTCCTGAAGTTCAACATGTGCCAGCGCAGGTCCACCGGCAACAGCCTCGATCCGACGAACTCCGGCTGCGAGCGCACCCTCGGATACAATTTTGAAAAAGCCGATATCGCCGACGCGGGCAACGTGAGTGCCACCACAAAGCTCTGTGGAGTAATGCCCGCCTGCTCGTTGCTCTTCATCGCCGCCCATCGAGACAACGCGAACTTCCTCACCGTATTTCTCACCGAAGAGCGCGAGCGCACCTTCCTCAATCGCCTCATCCGGGGTCATGATGCGCGTTAAAACGGGCGCGTTCGCGCGAATACGCTCATTCACATCGGCTTCGGCGGCGAGAATATCCTCACGCTCCAAAGCTCTGGGATGGCTGATATCGAATCGCAGCCGGTCCGGCGCGACAAGCGAACCTTTTTGCGTCACATGGTCGCCCAGCCTGCGGCGCAGCGCTTCGTGAAGAAGGTGCGTTGCGGAATGGTGGGCACGTAAGGCAGCGCGCCTGGCCGAATCTACCTTAAGAGCAACCCCAGCTCCTTTCGCGAGCGAACCTTCGACAACTTTCGCCATGTGAACATGAAGCGCACCCAACTTTTTCTGCGTATCGCCAACAGCGATTACCGCATCACCTTCCAGGGCACGAATTTCACCAGCATCGCCCATCTGGCCACCGGATTCGCCGTAAAAAGGCGTTTGGTTGACCAAAAGCGCGATTTCATCGCCTGCTTCAGCACGCTCGACAACCTTACCGTCACGAATGATCGCAACGACTTGCCCTTCGGCTGCCTCCACGCTGTAGCCAAGAAACTCGCTCGCGCCCAGTTCCTCATTCAGGTCGAACCAGAGGGTGTCGGTTGCTGCCTCGCCAGATCCCCTCCAGGCTTTACGGGCTTTCTCACGCTGCTTGTTCATGGCCGCGTTAAAGCTCACTTCATCAACGCCACGGCCCTGGCCGCGCAGAATATCCTGCGTCAAATCAATCGGAAATCCGAAGGTGTCGTAAAGCTTAAAGGCAACATTGCCGTCCAAGACTTTGCCGGAACCGAGCTTATCCGTCTCTTCCTCAAGCAACTTCAATCCACGGCCCAGCGTACGCTTGAAGCGCGTTTCCTCGTCCTTCAAAGTCTCGGTGACGAGAGCTTCCGCGCGGCGAAGCTCTGGAAAAGCAGCACCCATTTTCCCGACGAGCGTAGGCACTAAGCGCCACATCATCGCTTCGTCGTATTCAAGCTTATGAACGTGACGCATTCCCCGGCGCATAATGCGGCGCAGAACATAGCCGCGCCCCTCGTTGGACGGCGAAACGCCATCGGCAATCAAAAAAGCACTTGCGCGCAGGTGGTCAGCAATGACGCGGTGCGACACCTTGTGGGACCCATCGGGTCCTTGTCCTGAGAAATCGGCGGAAGCTTCGATAAGGCTGCGCAGGAGATCGACGTCATAGTTATCGTTCGTCCCCTGCATCACAGCCGCAATACGCTCCAGCCCCATGCCCGTATCGATGGAGGGCCTCGGTAGTGCAACGCGCTTCCCCGGTTCCTGCTGCTCGAACTGCATGAAGACGAGGTTCCAGATTTCGACGAAGCGATCGCCATCCTCATCGGGTGAACCTGGGGGGCCACCTGGAATATGTTCACCATGATCGAAGAAGATCTCCGAACATGGACCACAAGGACCGGTATCCCCCATCGCCCAGAAATTATCCGAGGTGTTGATGCGAATGATGCGCTCATCGGGTAGGCCAGCGACTTTCTTCCAGAGTGCCGCTGCGTCTTCATCCTCACCGTAGACCGTCACCAATAAGCGTGAGGCATCAAGTCCATATTCCTTCGTGACGAGATTCCAAGCGAGCTCAATCGCTAGATCTTTAAAGTAGTCACCAAAGGAAAAGTTGCCGAGCATCTCAAAGAACGTATGGTGACGGGCGGTGTAGCCGACATTTTCAAGGTCGTTATGCTTGCCCCCGGCGCGCACGCACTTCTGCGATGTCACTGCACGGTTGTAGGGCCGGCTCTCCTGGCCGGTGAAGACATTCTTGAATTGGACCATGCCCGCATTCGTAAAGAGGAGCGTCGGGTCGTTACGCGGCCCAAGTGGTGAAGAGGCAACAGCCTCGTGCCCATTGCGCACGAAGTAATCGATAAAGGTGTTTCTTATATCATTTGCGCTCGACATGGATCGACTCGACACTCACATAAGGGCTTTAAAAGACCCTTGTTGGCTCAAAAAGGTTTCAGGATCTTGGGGCCAGCATAGACCCTTAACTCTCCCGTTCGGATTATATAAGCTGCGGCATTGCTCATGACCAGCGCCGAAATCGCTAAATTCATATGGTGGAAGCCAGGGCTGGTGCATTTGGGAGCTTGGCATTAAGACA
>CAXMNO010000468.1:0-3546 GCA_964194655.1 uncultured Acidimicrobiia bacterium | reverse complement strand
CAAGCGATTGGCTTGACAGCAGACCAAAGATAGCGCGGCCAATGCGCTTGATCGTTCCACTTCCACCCGTAAAGACCATATCCGCCTTGGTGAGAAAGCCCTTCTCGATCCACATGTGATTGACCCGAAAGAGGCAATCGTAATCAACCTCCCCCAACGCCGGGTCGGCCGAAGAGGGACCGTTGCCAAGGCACAGTATCGTTTCTGGATCGCCCAGTCCGGCGCGTAGGTCCGCGAGCGATTTGTAGTGATGGATACGGCCCTTAAAGAGTTTCGCTAAAGCCCCTTCCTCAAAGGATCGAACGAGGTCATCTGCAAGGCGCCGACGCCACGAGGAGGTACCGTTTCGCGCGATCTTTTGATCCCGGCGCATATCCTCGCGAATGGCATCAGCTAAGTAATCATCGCCTTCGGCGGCCTCTTCTGCTTCGAGCACCACGCACTGCGAGGCGCTATAACCAGCCTCTAGCAACGCTGTCTTAGCATCAAAGCTAGCCACATAGGCCCGGTCATAAGGCCCATCGGCAACGGGGCCAGCGCTGCGTGTCACGATTTTATCGCTAAGGCCGAAAAGTGCCGGGTCGACGAGAATGACAGGTGCGGCCCTCCTTCGCGCCGCGGCCAACATCCCCTCGTCCGCTCTTGCCAAAGCCCCGATAAAAATCACCACACGGGTATCCATGACCCTTAGCGCTTTTTCCCAGGCGCGCGGAGAATCACCCGGACGCGCCACGGGGCGGGCAAACTCACTGAGCTCTGGGCCTTGCGGATACTGAAAAGTCGCTGCCAAGTCCACACGGGGATAGCGTTCGGCCAGCGCGCTTATGAGCGGCGCAAAAGCATCATGCGAGTGTGGAAGGGGCGATATCACCCAAATCGAGCGTTCGCTTCTAAAGGGCGAGGTCGTCATTTGTGCTGGGAGCCTTTAAAAAGAGCTCTAACGCGCTGGGCCACCACTCCACCTTCTTGCCAGCCTGGTTCACGGCGCCCAATTTGAAGCGATCCACTGAAGATCTTCGCGTGACCGGCCTTTACCATTTCAAGGTGCATGGCAGCGATGTCGCGCGGTGGCTCCAACCAGCCGCCGACAAGGATTGCACGGCAGATAGCAGCAAAAAGGCCTTGGCGCTTGCTTGCAGCATACACCGCCTGCTTTAGGCGCAACTTCAAGGAAGGGTCTCTTTCAACCAGAGGAAAAATATAAAGCGGCTTACCCGTCATTGCGGCTTCGGCCAGCATCGATTCACTCTCGCCCGTCACCACCAAGATATCGCACTCGGCGAGGAAGCCCATATAAGGATTTTCCTTCGCATCGCGCTGCCAGACATGGAAATGCGCATCGGGTGCTGCCACGCGCATCGCAGCGAGTGCTTTCTCGCCCGTTCGCCGGCTGGTGACAATCGTCAAAGAACCGCCTGCTTCTTTTGCCGCGGTAAAGCTGGTGGCTGCAAGCTTTGCGGCCTCCTCACTCTTCAGCTTATGGAGAACCGTCGATCCACCGACCAAAAGAACGACCTTCGGCGAGCGGGCATCCGCCATCAAGTCTGGCCATCTTGCCGCCGCAGCTTCCAGGCTTTCCGCTGTCACCTGCGTCGGCGGGATGACCAAATCCAGTCTGTTCGCGTCACTGGGAAGTTGAAAGTGACGGCAAGCGACGGCTAAATCATAGGCACCGGTCTGATTCGCCGCTTTTCGCCCAAGCAAGACAATCTTTGTGCGCGCGCCACTCTGCCGTTTTATCCATCGTGCAATCGGGGCCGAGCGGCGGCCCATGGCAATCACGAGATCAGGCCAAGGAGCCTTCAGGGCGTCGGACCTCTTCTGATCAAGCGACAAGCTCGATGCACCTAAAATACGATTTGGCAGCTTATTGAATGCATTGAACGCCAACCTCTTTTCCTCGCCACGCCAGCCAAGAGCGTTCGCGATGCCGGTCACTTGCGTATTGTGTCCGGGCCGATCATCGAAAAGTAGCCATACCGAAGATGGAGCGTCGGCCTCGCCCTCAAGGTTCGCTGCATTTATGACGGCATCGGTCATTTCTTATGCGGCTCGCTTTTCTCTGTACCTGCGGCTCGCCTCTTGAGGCGGCAAGTCGTTCTCTTACCCCCTCTAAAGGGCTATCGACAAGTATAACTCTTGGCTATGCCCTCGTATGCTCACTCGTTGCGGCGGCGCTACCAGCGTGTTAGAGCGTGGCCTATATCGAAAGCCCCAATTTTTGGATTATGCCCAACTCTTGGATTAAGACTGAACGCAAATGTCCAGCCTCGTCCTGATACGCCATGGAAAGACCGAATGGGTAAAGCAAAACCGCTTTGCCGGTTGGGCGGATGCGCCTTTGAGCGATTCGGGCCGCGAAGAAGCAAAGTTGGCTGCAAAATCCCTTAAGCAAAAGGGCTTTCGTTTCGATTGCTGCCATACCTCGCGCCTCTCGCGAGCAAGCGATACGCTCGATTTTATTTTGAGAGCCTTGGGGCAAGAGGAACTCGAACGCCACGTGAGTTGGCGACTGAACGAACGTCACTATGGCGCCTTGCAAGGGATGAATCGTGCAAAGGCAGCCCTTGAATACGGAAACGATAGAATCGGTGAATGGCGCCGCGATTTTCGCGCCCGCCCGCCGGCGCAACCCCGTGAGGCAAGCGATCATCCTTTGAACGATCCGCGCTATAGCGATGTGCCGCCCGCCCTTCTGCCAGAAACGGAAAGCTTGGAGGATGCGGCGTTACGCGTTTTGCCATGGTGGGAGGAGGAAATTAGGCCGACCGTGCAAGCCAAGAAGTGCCTGCTAGTTGTCGCTCACTCGGCGTCACTCCGCGGTCTCGTGCGCCATATCGAAGGCCTTAGCGATGAAGAGGCGGAGGCCTTTCGTATCGCAACCTGCCTGCCCCTGGTCTACCGCTTCGACGAAAACATGGCTGTCATCGAAAAAGAGGAGATTACCAGCGGCTTTACAAGTCAAGTCCGCCGATTCCTCAATAAGCACAAACCCTCCAAAGCGGTTTCTTGGGTTTGAAAATCGAAAGAAGCTGCAGCTTTTTCCACAAATAGCTCCACCACTCTATGAAAAAGGCAATAGGCGGGGCTAGGGTGGCCCGTGCTAGACTCTGCCCATGCATCGGAGCTCGCGATGCCATGCCGGGTGGCGGTACGCTAACGATAGAAGTTTCAAACGCCCGTGTTGAAGAGGCGGATGCCCTAGCTGCGAACTTCACACCAGGGGATTATGTAAAACTTACAGTCTCAGACACCGGTATTGGCATGGATCCCACCGTTAAGGAGCGCATCTTCGATCCCTTCTTTACAACAAAAAACCGGCAAGGGAACGGACCTTGGGCATCCCAGTATTTTCGTAGATTTGAGAAAACCGGCCTTGCGAGGGAGCGAGCTAATGCACCTCAGCGATACGGAAATCGAAAGCTTTCACCGTGACGGCTTCGTCGTGCCACGCGACTATCGCCTCCCACCTGAAGTTTTGCAGGAAATGCACTGCGAATACGATCAATTGCTTAGTGAAAATGATCAAATCGCCTCAGACATAAT
>CAXMNO010000467.1:0-4841 GCA_964194655.1 uncultured Acidimicrobiia bacterium | reverse complement strand
CCTCCAACAGCGTAGAGACGCTAACAGCCGGGTCATGCCCATCCGTTGCAAGGCGGGCGACATCGATGGATTTCGCTGTCTTCAAATGCGGGCGCAAGGAAACACCCATCGCCTTCATTCGCTGCGACATCTGCTCACAATTGCGTCGGAGCGTCGCCAAATTTAGCAACAGACAGGGCGTTGAAAGCTCTTCTAGGGACATTGAACGAACCTCCCACAGGTGACGCGAGTGTTCAAGCCGCTAGGCCCATCACTTTCGCGGATTGAGGAAAGGTTATTTCTCTGCCGAGGTATCTTCCAGGAAAAATTCGATCGCGCCACGATCATAGAGCTGGCAGGCCTTGCGCATCAGTGTGGAGGGATAGCCCGCATCAAGATATAAACCGCATTTTATCGCCGCACTGGTCGGCACAAAAAACAAGTCGTCACAGCGCTCGCTGGAAGCCCTGGAACTCAAGCCGGTATAAATCTCGCGCGAGCAATCGGACGCCGCCACTTGATCTATATTTGCAACAGCTTGGCGGGCCTCTACCCCGTTAGAAAAGGCAACCGTTCCCGTCAAAAGGAACAGGAAGGACGCGAGGCACCATGGTGAACGACCCATAGTGCCCCTCCGCCCTTTGGGGTTCTTATAGGTACGCTTCTTATCAATCACATGCTTAATCATATAACTTATAACCCTCAACTTCTCCGCCTACGTTATCCCCATGCAAGCCCGCTTTTTTGCGGTGCCCCCATGCGACCAATTGGTTAACGCGCCTCAGGGCGAAGAGTAACGTTTATTACTAAATAATTAACACACAAACTCTTATTTGTCGCCAACAAAATACAAATCAAATCAAATAGTTAACAAACATGGTTAATGCATCTGATTTTTTCAGGGGCAAAGCGAGTATAGGCATGAAGGGATGATTCTACTAGAGTATTGCGCCGCTTGATCTTAAAGGTGACAGAGAACAAGCAATCGCATCACAACAATAGAAGCACATTGCAATGATTAATCCAGACCAGGTCATGAAATCTGTTCGCAGCGTTTTCTTCGTAATAATCGTCTTGCTGTCGATGGGTGGGCTTTTGACCCTCGTGCCGCTTTTAAATTCCGGTGCGGTGGCGGGTGATCTTCCACTGCTTTTGAGTGGGATCGTTTTTTATCTCGTACTCGGCATTATCTGGTGGCTCGCCGTCGAGCGCCGCCGGAGTGCGACATTACTAGGTGCGTCTGTTTTAGCTTTCCCGATTGCGGGTTTTGCCGGCACCTCGGCAGGCCTGCTCTTTGCCCTTTAGATAAAGGGGTCGCAACGCATCAAGCTTCCAAGGCGGCACGGACTTTATCTCCGAGCTCGGCAAGGCGGAAAGGTTTGGCGAGGAGTTCGACGTCACTCAACTCAGCGCCGTTTTGCCGCAAGACTTCGTTGGGATAGCCTGACATGTAGATGAAGCGTAGCCCATCGAATCGACTCCTCGCCGCTTTGGCCAACTCAAGACCGCTTAGCCCGCCTGACAGCACCATATCGGAGATGATGAGCGCAACATTTTGATCATTCGAGAGAAGTTCGAGGGCTACCTCGCCGCTCTCCGCGATCAAAACCTCGTAACCAAGCATCTCTAAAAGCTGGGCGGTCAGTCTGCGAACATCTGGATCATCTTCGACGACCAAGATCTTCTGACCCTCCCCGACTGGGGCATGCGACCCTTCGCACGGTGCTGCCACGGCCTCGAATTCACTCTCTGCCTTGGGCAAAAAGAGGTAAATCTTCGTTCCTTGGTTGGAGTTTTGATCTGAGCTGCTCTCGATATGAATGGATCCGCCCGATTGGGTCACAAATCCATAAACTATAGAAAGCCCGAGGCCTGTTCCTTCACCGATCTCCTTGGTGGTGTAAAAAGGCTCGAACGCGCGCTCTATTACGTCTGGTGCCATTCCCACACCATTATCGGCGAGCGCCAAAATGAGATAGTCCTCCAAGCGGCCATTTAACTGCACAGGCAATTTCTTTTGCCACATCGCAGATGACATAGCCGAAACGACAAGCTGTCCACCCTCCGGCATCGCATCGCGGGCATTGATCGCTAGATTAAGCAGCGCACTTTCAAGCTGGCCGCGGTCGGCAAAAACAGGTTCGAGATCAGGTTCGATTCTCGTTTCAATCGTCATGCGCTCGCCCAACGTCCGGCGAAACACACTTGCCATGGCGGCTATCAGTTCAGCAAGATCGATTGCCACCGGGTCAAGAGGTTGCTGGCGGGAAAAAGCACGCAAGCGCTGCGTTAACTCCGCACCCCGGCCCGCTGCATTGAGGATGCTCGAGATAATCTCGTCCTCACGGCCATAGCGGCGCGCCAAGACCTCCGCATTGCCCGATACAACGGCGAGAAGATTGTTAAAGTCATGCGCGATCCCACCGGTGAGCTGGCCTATAGCCTGTAGCTTTTGCGATTGGCGAAGCTGATCGCGGATCTTTCCGGCGACCTCACGGGCTTCGATTTCCTTGGTAATATCGCTTGAAGTCCCTCGAAAGCCGAGAAAATTTCCATCTTCATCGAAAATCGACCGGCCAGCGCTACGGATGACCAGGCGTCTCCCTTGGGTGCCAAAATCCTCGTGCACGAGATCGCGGAAATCGACGGATTCGGCAACTGCGTCGAAGTAAACTTGCCATTGTTCGGGCTCAACTGCGAGTGAGGCACTGTGCACCTCGTCCAAGCGCTGGCCCAGGACCTCGTCACGCGTTCCACCGTGCAGCTCCAGAAAACGGTCTGAGACAAATACCAAACGAAGATCCCGATCTGTTTCCCAAAACCAGTCCGATCCGGCCTCGGCAAAATCTCTAAAGCGCCGTTCGCTGAGACGTTGCGCCTGCTCAGCAGATTTCGTTGCGAGAATAAGGCGCTCTGCGCGCTGGATGGCGCGTGTAATGAGAAAAATGAACAACCCAAAACAAAGCGCAAAGAAGGCAATGGCAACAGCGCTTTCAATACGTATGATCTTTGTCCGATCACGCCAAAAAGTATCGAACCACGAAGGCTCATGGAAAACGTCGAGCGCTAATTGCTGGAGACGCGAGGCGTTTTGCCCAATGATGTTCTCAATAGCCATGTAGGCTCGATCGTCGCCCGGCTCCATCTGGTCCAAGATGGGCTCGATCTCCTCCAAGTCCATCAAGAACGCCATCAAGGTACCTGACAAACTTTCAATTCGGCGCAGCAATTTGGTTTCGTTACCTTCAAGGAATACCGGTATCCGACTCCATAGGATATCGAAACGTTGCTTTAGATCGTCGTGTGACGTGTTGGGGCTGCCACTGTGATAAGCCATCACCGCACCGCGAAAGCGAAGGAGCTCCTTTTCAAGCTGAGACACATGCCACAAGGCCGAACGTGTCTCCGCCGTCACTTCATCTTGGAGTACCGTGAAACGGTGAAAACTCGACACAATCACGATAAGGAGAGCCACGACCACAACAGCCAAGCCGAGAATATACTTATGCTTGGAAAACATTTTTATCTCACTTTAAGACTTTTCAGCTGCCAGACCCAGCGGGAATGAACAACAGGTCGGTCGAGTTCGGGGTGGTGGTCTTGCGGGTAGATGACCCAAATCGGGCCTTTATTGCGCACCGTCATATAAGCGCCATCCATCTTCAGGGCGAGAAGCACGTCATAATCACGGCAATCACTGGTGGGAATGTTTGCAGCGTAGTCATTCAATGCCGTTGCCGCGATGCTTTCACCCTCGGCGCCCAAATATCGGAGAAGATCGCAGAGTAAAACGCCTTCAAATCGCTTAACACCGTCGGTCCAGGGTGTTTTAGTTTCCAGTACCTTTAGCCCGATTGCCTCGATCTGCTCCCTATCCAAAAGGGCCAAACCAGGTGCGTTGGTTTGCACGAGGTTTCCACTAACCTCAAGGATAACCTCCCCGCTCGGTCTCTCCAACGAACCAGCCAAGGCATCGCCTTTATTAAAGGCAAAGGCGGCCAATACCATGGCAAGGCAGAAAAAGATTTTTTGATACAATATCATAACGCCAAAACTCTCCCCTTTTGCGCCCGTATCCCACGGCATTTCCGCCATAAGGGCCGTCATCGGCCTTCTTTTGAATTTTCGGCGAAACCTACCGGCATGCTACCATAAGTAAATTTCTCAACCTATCCAGGACTTTTAAATATTTCTGAACACTCTCCTAGGCGGCTGAACACCAAAAAATCGAACCCTCGGCATCGATCCGTGCGTTCAGGCTGGAAACAAAGGCACCCTCTTTCTTATATCTTCGCAGCCCTTTGACATCTTTCACCCTTTTTCCTTAGACTTAACCTCGACCATAAGACGGATCTCAGTTCGACCGCCCAATCGGGCATGGGGTAAAAGGACCGCCGATCATGGAAAGCAACGTGACATGTCCTTCATGCGGCGCTCTGCTGGCTTCGCGCGGTGATAGCTGTCCGCAGTGCGGCGAAACCCTAACACTCAGGCGAAGCAAGCCAAAAGCGCCCAGTCAAGCTCTATTGGATCTCAATAAATTCTTACTCGTCGCCATGGTTTTCGTCGTGGCGGTCGTAACGCTGGGCTTCCTTCTTTTCTAAATCTACGGCGCTTTGGAATTGGCCGAGCGGAGATGGGCCAAAAGCTCGCCGATCAATCCGCGAGGGAAGGCTACCACTACCACAATGAAGCCTATGCCTAACAACAGCGGCCATAGCTGCAGCAAACCCTCTGACAGCTGATCTTCCAGGAAACGTACGATGATTGCGCCCAGAAAAGCTGCCAGCAAAAACCCACGCCCACCGAGCGCCACCCAAATTAGCACTTCGGTCGAGAGAGCAAATCCAATAAGCGCAGGC
>CAXMNO010000466.1:0-12446 GCA_964194655.1 uncultured Acidimicrobiia bacterium | reverse complement strand
TGATTCGGTGACTCAGATGCAGGAGAGCAAGGTTACGCTCTGCCGCATCGAGCGCGCTTAAGGGAGGTAACGAATTATGGCAAGAATGAAATTTCTCTGTGACGCCGAAAGGTGCATCGAGTGCAACGCCTGCGTTACCGCGTGCAAGAACGAGCACGAGGTTCCCTGGGGCGTAAACCGGCGTCGGGTTGTCACGCTTAATGATGGCAAACCCGGCGAGCGGTCAATCTCGGTGGCATGCATGCATTGTTCAGATGCACCTTGCATGGCTGTTTGCCCGGTGGATTGCTTCTATCAGACCGACGAAGGTGTGGTTCTTCATTCGAAGGATCTCTGCATCGGTTGTGGCTACTGCTTTTATGCTTGTCCCTTTGGGGCACCGCAGTATCCGCAGGCGGGCAACTTCGGTAGCCGTGGCAAGATGGATAAGTGCACCTTCTGTGCCGGTGGCCCGGAGGATACGCACTCTTCGGCCGAGTTCCAGAAGTATGGCCGCAACCGCCT
Organism: uncultured Acidimicrobiia bacterium; assembly: GCA_964194655.1. Taxonomy (GTDB): domain Bacteria; phylum Pseudomonadota; class Alphaproteobacteria; order Kiloniellales; family Kiloniellaceae; genus JAJFGK01. The sequence goes on along the minus strand of CAXMNO010000466.1, from coordinate 11,942 downwards.
AGCGGAAGGCAAGCTCCCGCTTTGCGCGGAAATGTGCTCCACCAAGGCTCTGTTGGCCGGCGATGGTAACATTGTCTCCAACGTCTACCGTGAACGCGTTGTGGCGCGCGGTTTTGGCTCCGGTGCTTGGGGTTGGGGTACGGCTTACCAGCAGAAGGGCTCCTAAGAGGCTCTTTGGTTTGGTATGCTGCTAAAGCGTGGTTGGGGAGCTCCATCAGTGGGCTCCCCTCTCACGTTAGCTACGAAGGGGTGTAGATAGACATTTGAAGAAGTGTCGCGCCCTTTTGTTCACAAATAAGGTTGCTTCGGGAGTGGTTTGGCGATGAGGGGTATCCAGGCACTATCCACGATTCTAGTTCTCCTACTTACAATCGTGACATGGTCGGCGCCGTCGATGGCGCAAAGCGCGGGGGAGCGTCCTCCCCAACTTGGGCCCGGTGAAATTCCAGGTCAGTCCTTAGGTGGTACAAGCGATGCTGAGTTCTGGCGCATGATCCGTCATGGCGAACCGGGAAGCGTCGCTAGTGTGGACAAAAATGCGGGCGTTCTCATCCAGTCGCAAGGCGAGGATTGGCGTAATTTCCGTAATGGTCCGGTTTCCCGCTATGGGGCCTGGGGCATGTTGGGGATCGTGGTCGCGCTAGCGCTGTTTTTTACCTTGCGCGGGCGAATCAAAATCGAGAAGGGGGCTGCTGGCGTAAAGATCGAGCGTTTCAATTTTATCGAGCGCTTCGGCCATTGGCTGACAGCAGTTTCTTTTATCGTACTGGCACTGACAGGCCTCAATATTCTCTATGGTCGGCAGGTTCTGCTTCCCATATTGGGTAAGGACGCCTTCAGTACCATGACTATGGCCGGGAAATATGGCCACAATTACATCGCCTTTGCCTTCATGGCAGGGCTGGTTATGATATTCATCATGTGGGTTGCGCATAATATGCCCAACCGGCATGACCTGAAGTGGCTGGCCATGGGCGGCGGGCTCTTTACCAAGGGTGTTCATCCGCCGGCGAAGAAGTTCAACGCTGGCCAAAAGCTGGTTTTCTGGCTGACGATTCTGGGCGGTCTTTCGTTGAGCGTCTCAGGTTGGGCATTGTTGGATCCATTCCAGTACAGCTTCTTCTCTGACACCTTTGCCATTTTGAACGTGTTTGGCTTCAATTTGCCAACCGAGTTGACGCTGATGCAAGAACAGCAGCTTGCCCAGCTATGGCATGGTATTGTTGCACTCTTCATGATCGCCGCCATCGCAGCTCATATCTATATCGGCTCAGTCGGTATGGAGGGCGCATTTGATGCCATGGGGACAGGTAAGGTTGACCTTAATTGGGCCAAGGAGCATCACAATCTTTGGGTGGAAGAGGTTCAAAAGGAAGAATCCGCAAAGGAGGGGACAGCGCCCGCTGAATAGTCCCGATGGTAATTACGCGATGCTGCTGCCGACCTTGCGTTGCACCTGGATTTTTCCAACGCTTCTCGGAAGAGGAGGGCGGTCGGCTTTTGTCTCGGGGCTTTTTTGCCTTCTGACATGGGCTGGGATTGCTCATGCTGATTTCGTTGGCCATGGCGCTCCAGTGCGCGATGTCGTTTTGTCGCATGATGGAACAAAGGCGCTAACGGCTGGGTTCGACGATCAGGTCATTTTATGGGACGTCGTATCCAGGCAGGCGCTACGGCGGCTCATCGGCCATGAGGCAGCGGTAAATGCCGTCGCTTTTCTTGGGCTTCAGGAAAAACAGGCAGTATCGGCGGGTGACGACGGTAAAATCCTTCTTTGGGATCTCGAGACAGGTGAGCTTATTGCCAGGTGGGAAGGCCACGACAAGAAGGTCGTTGCGATCGCCGTCTCGCTCGACGGGAAGCTGGTGGCGAGCGGATCTTGGGACCGTACCGTCCGTCTTTGGGATGCTGAAACAGGACATCAGCTTCAGGTATTCGAGGGGCACGACAGTAGCGTCAATGCATTAAGCTTCATCCCGGGTGCTTTGGTGTCGGTCGGCTATGGCGGCACGATCCGCACCTGGCCGCTCGATGGCGAGGGCAGCCCGACGAGAGTGGCCTCAGTAGGCTTTCCCATTAATGATTTGGCTGTGGATAGCAGCGGGGCACGAATTGTTACCGGCTCGGCTGATGGTATTGTTCGCCTTTGGGACTTGGGTAATGGCGAACTCCTGCGACAATATGAAGGGCATGAAGGCGCGGTTTTGGCTGTTGGGATGTCTCCTGACGGTCGCACGCTAGCCTCAGGCGGAACGGATGGTTTGCTCAACCTTTGGGATGCCGACGGCGACGCCGAAGAGCCTCGATCGGAAATAGCTCACTACCGGCCGGTTTGGTCGATTACCTTTTCTCCCGATGGCGTATCGATTTACACGGGTGGCATTGACTCGATTACTCGTGCTTGGCTGGTCGCCGATGGTGCGCCACTGTTGGGTGAGAGCACGGCCTTTAGGCCTATCGAACGGGCGGGCATTGAAGCTGCGACCTCCGATGATCCTGTAGAGCGCGGGCGATACCAATTCCGCAAGTGCGCGATCTGCCACAGCCTAGTCGACGATGGGATCGCCCGTGCCGGGCCTAGCCTAGAAGGGCTTTTTGGCCGGCGTGTGGGGACCTATCCAGGTTATCTCTATTCTGATGCGTTGAATGGAAGCACATTGGTATGGAACGAGGATTCAGTAGGTGACCTTTTCGATAAGGGGCCAGACGTCCTTCTACCCGGGACTAAGATGCCACTGCAACGCCTGGCCGATCCGCAAGCCCGCGATGATTTGGTCGCCTTTTTAAAACGGCACACCTCCCCGCAGCAATAGAGTTTTGGCTGCGATTGAATTTTTACCGCTAGCAATTCCGCGTACCCTTGAAATCGGTTTGGGCTATTCTTGCCATTCCCGCAGGCGTTTGGCGTAGGCGATTATGTCATCGATATCGTCTAAGGTAATTTCCACCGGCTCCAAAGATGTGGGGAGCTTTGTCGGCGGCTCAATTCCCGGAATACGAACGAAAGATGGGTGCGGCCGGCGTGAATAAAAGGTCTCAAAACGCTCCATCCCATCTTCCAACTCAGATAAGAGCCGAAAGGAGGGTGTGCTGCCGATCCCGCCGTTGGGGTTGTGATCGGGAACCACATGACAGCGGCTGCAATGCTGGACCGCGATTTTCCGTCCATCCTCAGCGCTTCCTGCGCCAGAAGCTGGCATTGCAGAAGATATGAGGACCGTTAGGGCACAAAAGAACCTGAACATGGCCGCAATGATAATTGATTTCTAGGTGTGCCGGAACCCACCATAGAAGCAATCACGACGATCACAGGTGATATTTTCCAGAATCGGTAACAGGCAGCTTCTAAACGATGCTATCTTGGCGCGATAGTTTTTGTTGAATAGAAGCTAGAAATTGGGAAGTGGTGTATGGGAGAACCTCGAGCCGCGCGCTGGAATATAAGACGGACCTTAAAAGTCATGGCTCTTGTCCTCGCGGTCGTGGTCATTTCACCCATACTCGCTCTCTCTTTGATTATTTTTAGTGGCGAGAGCGTTCACCGTGCAGCACTTGAACGATTGCTTGAAAGCACCCTCGATCGTCCGGTCGAAATCGCTGGTAATGTGGTTCTATCCTTATCTTTAAGCCCCAAACTTTCTATCTCAGACCTCATAGTCGGAGAATTGTCCGAAGGCGAGCCGAGGGACGAGGCGCGTCCGCCATTTTTGCTGCTGGGTAACGGTGAGTTTCAGATCGATTTGCGGCATCTTTTTTCCGGCGACGTCGTCATTCCTCGTTTGGCACTCTCTGATCTGAGGGTGAATTTGAGGCGCGATGAGAAGGGTGATTTTAACTGGCTTCAAGCCGATGATGACGAGGCTTGGGAGGTCGGCGGTGAAGACGAGACGCTCGTCATTCCGCTCATTGTAGAGTTGTCGCTTGAGCGCGTACGGGTGCTTTACATCGATGAGATTGAGGATCAGCAAGCCGAATTGATTTTAACGTCTCTCACGAAGGTGAAACTGCCTGATAGCGCGGAATCGTTGCTGAAGGGCAAGGGTGAGATCAATGAGGAGCCTTTTGAGTTAAGAGGGCGATTGGCGACGCTGGAGGCTCTTTTGGGATCGAGAGAAAGCTTTCCCCTAGAGTTGGATGCAGCCTTTCCAAGCATGGATATCAAGCTTTCGGGCGTGGCCAATCCCTGGGGTGAAGAGACCAAGAGTGATCTAGTGCTCGAGGTATCAATCTATACGCTCCGAGGTTTGAGCCAAAACCTCGCAATACCGCTGGAGTTCGACGGCGTCCTACAAGCCACCGGCCGCCTAACCGGGCCTTTGCAGCAACCCACCCTTAGTGAGATTGATGTGGCCGTGAGTTTGGAAGATGGCGGCGGGCTTGATCTTGAAGGAGAAATTGGCGACCTCATCAACTTGCAGGGATTGGATCTAGAAATTAGCGCGTCGGTCCCTGAAAATTTTGTGGTACGGGACCTCATTCCCCTAAACCTCCCCGAGTTGGCGATAAGCAAGTTTGAAGGGCGGATCAAAGGCGACCTTCCAGAGGTGATCCTGGAGGATATCAGGCTGGATATTAGGGGTGGAACGGGCGAGCAATTATCTTTGGCCGGGAATTTAAGCGCCGACCTTACAGAAGCCGAACCACAGGTGAGACAGGGCAACTTCACGCTCTCCCTCCAGCTAGAAGATTCGAAAAGCCTCGCCAATTTACTCTCGACGGACCTTCCAAGGACGGGGGCCATGACCCTCGAAACAGAATTGGAAGTCGTCCAGGATACGATAACGGTCAAGGGGTTAGCGATAGAGACTGTCGGGCTTGGGGGCGTTTCGCTGCAGGGTGATGGTGAGATAGATAAGGTTGATATCTATGACGATGATCTTCTCTCAAACCTAACGCCTGACTTGAATTTGCATATTGAGGTCGGTGATGGCGCCCAATTTTTCGAGGCCTTTGGCTGGGTGACACCCAGGCTCGGTGCTTTTTCAGCCTCTCTGGGTCTCACAGGTACCAAGCAACGCTATCGCCTTGAGGTGCTTTCGGCCAAATTGGATGGAAAGGGAGATTTGGCAGCCGAACTTTCCGGTGAAATTGGCGAATTAAGCTTTACACCGGAATTTAGCGCCAATGAGCTAGACCTGAATATCTCAGCTTACTCACCCGCGACCTTACCTTTCAGCCGTTGGGCGGGCCTTGGTCTGCCAGAATTTGGGGCGACCCGGCTCAAAGCCAATCTCACAGGCTCGGACAAAGAGCCACGATTGAACAAAATAGAAATTTCGATTGGCGAGGGTGGGCCAATTCCACTAACCGCGATGGGGAAGGCCGATGGCATCGACTATTTGGCAGAACCGCCACGCCTTAAGGGTGTTGACCTTGCGTTAAGTATCAAAGGCTCAAACCCGAAGCCGATTTTCGAGCACTACGGAATTGACATGCCCTATTTTGGTGTCTTTGAGGGGACCGCACGGCTCATCGATCATAATGAACAACTCAGCCTGAGTGATCTGAAACTGAATGCCACTACCAGGACAGGGCAGACCCTAAAAATTACGGGCGATGTTGATGATCTTATCGCGACCGCTGGGTTTCGCCTGACTGCGGACTACACAGGCGCGCTTGCACAAGTCTTGGGCCTTGAGCCAGCCGATGCGTTGGGGGAAATACGCGCGAGCGTCGTGCTTAGCGATAGGGACGGGTCGATCGGCCTTGAGGATATAAAGATACAAGCCCACCAAGATGGCCTTTATGATGCTGAACTGTCTGGTGATCTAGACGATTTGCTTGAGCGCGATGAAGTTACCCTGGCAATGGAAGCAGACGTGCTTGATGCGCAGCAGCTTGCCGCACTTTTTGAGGTGGAGCTGCCGCCTTTCGCGCGTTTCAACTTTGAAGGCGACGTCTCGGGCGGGGTTCAGTCTTTGCGTGGCAATGGCGAGTTTACCCTTGGCTCCAGCAAGCTGAGCGGGGTCCTTTCTGGTGGTTGGGATGGCCCAACACCGTTATTTACAGGGCGCCTTACCTCCCCACTGATAGATTTGCAGGACTTCGGCCTATTGGAGGAGGGCTCGGGCGAGAGCGACCTGCAAGCAGAGGATGAGCCGCTGCAGAAAATTTTCAAATCCGATCCCCTACCTTTTGAGTTCTTAAGCACATTCGATCTTGATTTTGAAATCGATATTGATGAGTTCGTAGCTGGCCTCATCACAATTGATCGCGTGACAGCCAAGGCTAGCTTGAAGGAGGGTGCGCTCACTCTCGATCCACTCAACTTCCAATTTGCGGGCGGGACGGTCGTCAACACGCTTCGGATAAATGCCGCTGAGGCTCCGGCAAAGATTGGATTGACCAGCAACGTCGGCGATTTGGACATCGAGACCATATTCAGCAAGTTGGGTGCAGAGGTGCCGCTCGATGGCGAGTTGGATTTGCACGTCGATCTAACAGCAATCGGACAGTCTCCTAAGGACCTTGCAGAGAGCCTAACAGGGACCTGCGAACTCGCTATGTCGCGCGGACGGATCTTGCTGGGCTCTTTTAACTTAACGACGGTGGATGTCTTTAGCTGGCTTTTCTCGAGTGAGGCACAGCAAGGCTACTCAGAAATTACGTGCTTTATCTTGCGTTTCGATGCCAAGGACGGTTTTGCGATAAGCGAGGCCGTCGTACTGGATACGCCTTCAGTGCGTTCAGGCGGGCAGGGGGAAATCGACCTTCATTCAGAACAGCTTAATATCCTTTTCGACCCGGAACCTAAGCAGCGGCGGCTGATTCAATTTACAACGCCTTTTGCCATCCGCGGCCCGTTAAATGCCCCAAGTGTCGAGGTGAACCCAGCGAGCGCCACAGCAAACGCGCTGGGCGGAATAATCTTTTCACCCCTTAACGCTCTAGGCTCCTTCTTCACCGCTGTCAGCAATAACGGCAGGGATGAAGATAACCCCTGCCTTGCGGAATAGCCAAAAGCTCAAAAGGATGAGTTGGGACCTTTCAAGAACGCAATCTCTTCAGCCGTGTTCTCGCGCCCAAGAAGCGCATTGCGATGGGGAAAGCGGCCAAAGCGCGCGATGACGTCGCGGTGCATCTGGGACCACTCAAGCCAAGTTGGGTCCTCATCGAGTGTTGCCATCAATTCACAGCAAAGTTCTTGGTCGCTTAAATTCTCGCTGTGCTCCAAAGGCAGGAAAAGAAAGATTTGTTGCTGCTGGGAGAGAGGCGGGGCGTTATAGCCCCTTTCCAACGCCGCGAAGGTCACCGCACGGCTCTTGTCATCATGGGCATAACAGCGCTGGCTATCGCGAAAGATGTTCCTAGGAACCTGGTCCAGCAGGATGACCAATGCCAACGCTCCCCAAGGATCATCAAGCCAAGTATCGTAGGCACCCTCAATCGCGCGTTCGAAATAGGGTGTGAGTACAGAGGCTACTTCGCGATCGAAGCCATCCGATTTTTTGAACCATTGCGCTTCTCGGCCTTTGGCGAACCAGAAGTCCAATACGGCATCAATTTCTTTATTCACGCCCACCACCTAAATTTGAAAAATTAGTCATCCGACATATCACGTGGGCGAAGGTCTCATCAAGCGCCCGCAATATAGCGTCCAGGTGTCGTGCCCAGCTCCTTCTTGAACATGGCGATAAAAGCGCTCGTACTATCATAGCCGAGGTCGAGGGCAATGCTGGTAACGTTGGCACCTTCTGCAAGGCGTTGGACGGCAGCGGTGAGACGGCGCCTTTGGCGCCAGGCGCCAAAGGTCATGCCTGTTTCCTTTAAGAATAAACGGGCAAGCGTCCGCTCGCTCGCACCCGCATCACGCGCCCACGCACCGAGACCTCGAGGTTCTGCTGGGTCGGCGAGTAGAGCATCCGTCACGCTCGCCACACGCCGGTCGCGTGGCAGGGGGAGGTAAAGTGGCTCGGGCTCCAGCCAGCGCAACTCGTCGGGGATAACGGCGGCGAGCCGTGCAGCGGGGCTATCTGGTGCATACCAGGCTGGATAGCTTGCCAGGCGAAGAATAAGCGCGCGCAACAAAGGGGTAACGCGTAGAACACGCGTTTCACTCGGAAGCTCTAAGACGACATCTGGATGGAGATAGAGAAAGCGAATGGAAAGCGGGCCTTTCGTCTCCACCTGATGCTCGACACCTGCTGGAATCCAAAAGGCCTGTTCGGGCGGTACGATCCAGGTGCCACGTTTTGTGGAAATGCTCATGAGCCCGGTCGCCGCGAAACCCAACTGCGCGCGGCGATGGCGATGCCAAGGGAAGAGAGCTGGCTCCAGAATTTCTTCGTTTTTGATCAACAGCGGACGCGAGGCATCTTCGTTCTCGCCAGGATGAACATCTGGAAGCTGTTGGCTGTATTTCGACATATCTTGGCAGATTAGCTCAAGACAGGCAGGCAAGGGAAGCCTATTTATTGGGGGTATGCATTACTAGGGTATGAAAATGATTGCACGATTGAAGAGCTTGAATTGGCGTCGTCCCGAAATCCTCCTTTATGTTATGGCGGCTTCGGTTCCCATTTCCTTCATTACTTGGACCGATCTCATTAACAACTTTGCGATTGAGCGCGCGGCCTTTACCGGTCGGGAAATGGGTGTCTTGCAGTCGTTGCGGGAAATTCCCGGCTTCTTGGCATTCGCGGTCATATTCTTGTTGTTAGTGATCCGCGAGCAGCGCCTTGCCTACATTTCACTTTTGCTGATGGGAATTGGCACGGCGGTGACAGGGTTTTTCCCCGCAGTCTTTGGGCTTTACTTGACGACCATCGTGATGTCGCTTGGCTTCCACTATTACGAAACGCTGCAGCAGTCCTTGTCACTGCAATGGATCGACAAGAAGCGCGCGCCGGAAACCCTAGGCCGCATCATTGCCGTTGGTTCCTTTACCTCGGTGGTGACCTTGGGATCGATTTGGCTCGCCTTGACCACGCTTGGGCTTGATTATCGCTGGATCTATCTCGTGGGCGGCGGCGTGACGGCGGCAATCGCCCTCTTTTGTTGGCGTGCCTATCCGCATTATGAGGAAAAGGTCGTACAGCATAAGAAAATGGTGTTGCGCAAGCGCTACTGGCTTTTCTACGCGCTCACCTTCATGGCAGGTGCAAGGCGCCAGATTTTCATCGTTTTTGCCGGTTTCTTGATGGTCGAGAAGTTTGGCTATTCGGCTGAGCAGATCACTTTGCTGTTCCTCTTGAATGCCACCATCAATATTTGGTTAGCCCCTCGTATTGGCCGCCTCGTCGGGCGGCTTGGGGAACGCACCGCACTTATTCTCGAATATGTGGGCTTGATTGGCATTTTTGTTGCCTATGCTTTTGTGGAGAACGCGAACCTAGCCGCCGGTCTTTATGTCGTCGATCATCTCTTCTTTGCCCTGGCGATTGCGATTAAGACCTACTTCCAAAAAATTGCCGATCCAAAAGATATAGCTGCCACTGCTGGGGTTGGCTTTTCCATCAATCATATCGCAGCTGTGGTGATCCCTGCTGCATTTGGTTTGATTTGGATTGTCTCCCCAGCCGCTGTGTTCTTGGCGGGGGCGGCGATGGCAGGTGGATCATTGCTGCTATCGCTCAACGTTCCGAGACACCCAGAACAAGGGAATGAAGTTTTGGTCGGACGTATTTCTCAACCCGTCGCCGCTGCGGAGTAGTTAATCGAAAATCTCAAGACTGCCATGTGCGGCCATGACTTGGCCCGCGATGGGGCGTGCGGCCACGGCTTCAAAGCAGCGGCTTACCCTTGGGTGTGTTTGTAACAAGCCCGCTTCATCGGGATACCAGGGCACCAGCATGGCGAGCTGAATGTCGATAAGACTGAAGTCTTCACCCAAAAGGAAAGGGCCGCCGTAACGTGCTAGGCGGTCCTCGACGATTTGCCAAAGGCGATCTTGCTCCTCGATCGATTGGGCGCGAAGGTTTGCGACCTCCTTTTCCTCGCTAACGAGCCGTTTGGGGTAATAGTAACGCTTAGTCGAGGCGGGAAAGGTGGTGCAAAAGAAAAAGAGCAAATCGAGGAAGTCCGCGCGCTTGGGGTCGCCGATTTCGGGCGCGAAGCGCAACTGATGGCGCTCGGTAAGGTAAAGCATAATTGCGGCCGATTCGCTGATACGCTCGCCTTCAGGCGTGATCAGCGTTGGGACGAAACCCGCAGGATTGATGGCAAGATAGTCTTTAGAAAAGTTTTCACCTTTATAGATATCGATTTTGATCTTTTGAAAGGAAATGCCCCCTTCCTCTAAGAGGACCTCCGGGGCGAAGGCTGCGGTTTGACTGCACCAATAAAGCTTGTAGCACTTTTCGTTTGTCACGCTAATCTCTCCAAAGCAAAAGGACTCGTCTGATTTAGATGCCAGAGTAGGAATCCCTCGTGCATAACATAGCAGTCGTTTTCGCGTCCCTTCTTTTTGCTGTATTAGCTGCAGGCCTTGGGCGCCGGATGCAAAGAGTAGGCGGTGGCTTCAGTGCTTCGAAGATCATGGCTGGCCTTTGGTATGGCCTTCTATGGTTCCTGCTGGTCGCAGCCAGCGATCCCAGAATTTGGCTGAAGGTGAAATCCGGCTACCCAGGCGATTCCTTCCACACGGTAACGCTCTTTCAAGGCATCGGTCTTTTCTTTTTGAGTGCCGTTCTTATTGCGTTGCTCATTTACGTCGTCGGCAATGTGGATCGTCGCATCCGTCAGCGCTTCCAAAGCAGCGGTCCGGTTGGTCCGCTCGTTGCCGTTTTGGGTGCGCTCTCCTTTGCCCTTATTGCCTTTGCGTTGGCTTATAGTCTCTTGCCGCAAATCTACTACCTCAACTATCTTGCGTTTTGGCCGAACCTTGAATTTCAGTGGGTTTTGCGTCCGCTCCATGATCTTGAGCAAATCCCTTCACTCCTATTTTTGAAAGCCAGTTTGCCTCTTTCGGGCGATGGGGCTGCGATGGCGTTACATGCGCTACTTTTGTTGCCGTTGCGCAATATCGCCGTTGGAGGGGCCACGCTTTGGCTGGGGATGCTTCTTCTTGCTGTGGCAAGGGCTTTCTTGATCTTGCTGCCACAGCTTTTCCCCTTAAACTAACGCGCAAATCTTGAAGGCGAATTCCTCTAAGAAACCAGAGATAAGAGAAGGCCGATGCAGATAACCTGTTCCTTCGATGGTGGAAACATTCAGTTTATTGGCGCCTCATCCCCGGACGATATTCGCCTGGAGATCCGCAACGATAGCAATTCGGATTTTTACCAGTGGTTCTTCTTTCGCGTGAGTGGCGCCAAGGAGATGAACTGCGGCTTTAAGATCATGAACGCGGGTGGTGCCTCTTATCCTGAAGGTTGGCGCGATTACCGGGTATGTGTCAGCTATGACCGCAAAACGTGGTTTCGTGTCCCCACGACTTTTGATGGTGAGGTCCTGGCGATTGCGCATCAACCGCGTGAGGACTCTGCCTACTACGCTTATTTCCCGCCCTATTCGATGGAGCGCCACGCAGATCTCATCGCACAGTGCGTACCCTTCGATCACTGTGCCCTTGAAGTTTTGGGCGCAACCCTAGACGGCCAGGATATGGATCTGCTGGTCATTGGTGACGCGGGTGAAAAAGCACCTTCTAAAGCCGACGGGCGAAAGATTTGCTGGGTGATAGCCCGCCAACATCCAGGCGAGACCCAGGCAGAGTGGTGGATGGAAGGTTTCTTGCGCCGCCTTCTCGAAAAGAGTGACCCGATCTCGCGGGCTTTGCTGCAGCGCGCGGTCTTCTACGTCGTCCCCAATATGAACCCGGACGGCGGCAAGCGCGGTAATCTTCGGACCAATGCCGCAGGGGCGAACTTAAACCGGGAATGGGACGCGCCGACCATGGAGAAAAGCCCCGAAGTCTATCTTGTAAAAAAACGCATTGCGGAAACCGGCTGCGATTTCTTTTTGGATGTCCACGGGGATGAGGCAATTCCCTATAACTTCAT